>DBFAZJ010000218.1:0-10505 GCA_048244295.1 Collinsella sp. | reverse complement strand
GTTTGCTGCTCTACAGTCCTGCGCAAGACGGAAAGCACATTAAGTGCTTTCCTTTGCGTGCGGAACTCGCGACAAACTTAACCCGCGCCCGCCCGGCGAGCAAGCTGCGGAAACTCGGTCGATCCAGAGTAATGTCGGCTGAAAGGAATTCTGGCTGATGGGATCAACCGGTACGTTCTCTGTTACCGAAAAAGGCGGAGACCCTGGAGAGGGACTCCGCCTTATATACAGGGGGCGATGTTATTCCCGTACCGTGGAATTAGACCAGGCGGGCGTTGATCGTCTTGGCGATCTTGGCGGCGTCGGTGGAACCCTTGACGGTAGCACGGAAGTCCTCGTCCATGAGCGCCTCGGCGACCTTGGACAGGATCTTGAGGTGCGTAGTGCCGGCCTGGGCACCGGGGATGAGCAGGGCGATAGCCACGTTGACGGGAGCGCCGTCCATGGTGTCCCAACCGGTCACGCCGGACTCGTCCTTGACGACGATCACGGCAGCCTCGGTAATGGCGTCAGACTTGGCATGCGGAATGGCGAAGCCCTCCATCATGCCCGTGGTGCCCTCGGCCTCGCGGGCCAGGAAGGCGTTCATCACGGCGTCGGCGTCGCTTGCGATACCGGCCTTGACGGCCTGGTTGGAAACGAAGCTCAGAGCCTCGTCACGAGAAGCGAAGTCCTCGGCGACAAAGACATTCTCGACCTTCACGAAGTCGGCAGCCTCGGCCTTGGGGGCCTCGACGGCAGCGGCCTTGGGAGCCTCAACCGGCTTGGCTGCAGGAGCGGCCTTCTGATTCTTCTCGAAGTCGTACTTCTTGAAGGCCACGAACAGGATGCCACCGACCACAGCGCCGATGAGGATCGCGAGGACCCAAAGCGGACCGTTCTCGACAACGGGCAGGACCAGGAAGCCACCGTGAGGCGCCGGATCGTGAACGTTGAACATAATGGTCAGGATCGAAGCGATAGAGGAACCGAGCATCATGATGGGCATGACGGGCCAGATGTTCTTGGTCATGAACGGAATGGCGCCCTCGGTGATATGGGTGCAACCAAGGATGAGGTTGACGACACCGGCGTCGTGATCCTCCTGGCTGAAGTACTTCTTGCCGACAACGACAGCAAAGGTGGTGATCAGCGGCGGAACGATGCAGGCGGCGGAGACGGCAGCCATGAAGTTGGTGCCGAAGTTGTAGGTATCGGTGCCAACACCGGCGGCCAGAGCCTCGGTGAGCATAGCGGTACCGGTGACGTAAGCAGCCTTGTTGACCGGGCCGCCCATGTCAAAGGCGCACATGCAGCCAATGGCAAGACCCAGGACAACGGCGCCAGAGGCGGACAGGCCCTTGAGGAAGTCCATCATAGCGGTGTTGATGGCAGCCATGGGGCCGGAAATGCCGAGCATGACTAGGCCGACAATAGCCGTCGAGAACAGCGGGTACAGGAAGATAGCCTTAAGGCCGTCCAGGTTCTTGGGCAGGCCGGCAAAGACCTTCTCGAGCAGCAGGATGACATAGCCGGCGAGGAAGCCACCGACGATGCCGCCCAGGAAGCCGAAGCCCACGCCGGCGCCACCGGCGTCGATCATGCCGGTCTCGGCGTTAACAGGCAGGCCCTGGATGGCAATCATACCGGCAACGAAACCGGGGACGAGCGCCGGGCGCTTGCCGATGGATTCGGCGATGTAGGCGGAAAGCACCGGAACCATAAGGTTCATGGCGATGCCGCCGATGATCTTGAGCATCGCAGCAAAGCTGTTGTAGTCAGACGCCGTCGAATCGAAGGACGTAATGCCCCACAGGAACGAAACGGCGGTCAGAACACCACCGGCAACGACGAAGACCAGCATATGGCTGACGCCGTTCATGAGGTGCTTATAGATGACGTGGCCGATGGACTCCTTCTCCTCGACCTCGTCCTCGACATCGGCAGCAGCCGCAACCGTGTCGTCACCCTTGGCGGCGAGCGCGCGGTCAATCAGCTTACCGGCGGCCTCGACGGACAGGGCCTTGGAAACACCAACGGAAACCATGGGCTTGCCGGCGAAACGCTCAGCCTGGACATCCTTATCGGCTGCGACGACAACGGCCTTGGCGCCAGCGATCTCGCTCTTGGTGAGCTCGTTCTCGACACCGACCTGGCCATGAGTCTCGACCTTAATGGTCAGACCGCGCTCGGCAGCTGCCTTCTCCAGCGCTTCCTTCGCCATGAAGGTGTGTGCAATGCCGGTCGGGCAACCGGTGGCGGCGATGATGTCAAACTTAGCCATGTGTCCCTCCTTCTTGAGTACAGCGCCCGCGGGCGCTCCCCTACACGCGCTTCGATGCGCGTTTTTCCACAACTGAAAGATACCAACCTACCGTCCGCGTGAGAAGAGACAAGGTGCAATTCTCCGGTGAAAGGTTCTTTCATAACCGTAAACGGTAAGTGAAAGTTTACCATCAACACTTGAAACGGCAAGGTGTATCTTGTAATTGAAACTGCCCGTATACTATGGCATGAAAAACGAGTCCGATTTTCATGCCAACCAGGAGCCATCCATGACCGATAGTAGCAAGAGCGAACTTTCCCTCATTAGCACCCATCAGGGATACAGCGAGTCCGAGCAGCGCATTGTCGACTATATATTGGAGCACCAGTCCGAGGCGCCACGCCTCACGGCCGCTCAGCTCTCGCGCGCCGCCGCCACGTCCGAGGCGACCGTTTCGCGCTTCTGCCGCAAGCTTGGCTTTGGTAGCTTCCGCAGCTTTCAGTTTTCGTTGGCGAGGGATTTGGAAAGCCAGCGTAACGAGGGCCTGACTGACGAGGTCTCGCTCGACAATATGGAGCAGAGCCTCAAGAATATCCTGGCTGCCAAGGTGAGTGAGCTTAATGCGACCATCGACGGGATCGACCACGATACGCTGGCGGCTGTTGTGCATGCCCTTAAGCATGCAGGGGTTATTGAGTTTGCAGCTGTGGGCAATACGAACGCGGTCGCGCTCGATGCGACGTTTAAGTTTTCGCAGCTGGGCCTGCGCTGCATGGCGAGCACCATTAGCGAGACATCAATCGGCTTTGCGCTCACGTTACGCCCGGGTGACGTCATCGTGCTTATCTCAAACTCCGGCAAATCGCGCCGATTGAATCGCATGGCAAAAGCGGCTCGCGACTGCGGCGCAACCGTAGTCGTCATCAGCAGCGACAGCAAATCCCCGCTCGCGCGCCTGGCAGACTACACGTTTAATACCGTCAACCACGAAGCGCTGCTGACGACGGGCGACTTTGCGTTCTCCAAGATCAGCGCCACGATGATCATCGAAGTCATCTACAACTTCCTGCTGCCCGAGATTAAAGACGCGCGCGAGCATATCAGCTACTACGAGGAGCTCATCCAGCCGGATAAGGTCGTTGAGTAAAACGCGTAGTGGGACAAAAATTTCAGTCTATTTTGTCCCACCAACACCACTGATACGACCTAACCTCGAGCTTCTTCGAGCATCTGCTTTGCGTGGGCCAAGCTTGCCTCAGACTGATCGCCGCTCAACATGCGGGCGATCTCGGCGGTACGCGCTTCGCCGGTTACCTCATCCAAATGCGTTTGTGGAACATCGCCCGGTTCCTTGCTGACGACATAATGCTTGTCAGCCATGACGGCGACCTGCGCCAAATGGGTTACGACAATCACCTGATGCGTAGCGGCGAGATCTGCCAGCACGCCCGCAAGTGCACGCGCCGTGGAGCCACCGACACCAGCATCGACCTCGTCAAACACCAGTGTATCGACACCGTCCGCGTTACCGAGGACAACCTTGCTCGCCAGCATGACGCGGCTGAGCTCACCGCCCGACGCAATTCGACGCAAGGGGCGCGGCGTCAAACCGGCACCGCTGCGGTATAGCAGCTCGTAGCTCGAAGGACCAACGGGCGTCCACTCAGCACGGGGAAGATCACGCGACTCCCAGACGAGCTCGGCACTACCCATCTCCAGGCGAGCCATCTGGCGGCCCACCTCGTGACAGAAGCGCGGGGCCGACGTATTGCGAGCGCGCTTAAGCGCCTTGGCGGCAGCAAACAGTTCGCGCTCCGCCGCGCCAAGCGCTTCACGCGCCTTTTTGATCTGTTCATCGCCATCATCGACCAGGGACAGCAGCTCTTGCGAGCGATCGCGCATGGCAAAAACATCGTCCATAGTGGGACCCCACTGACGCAACAGACCCTTGAGGTCGGAATACCGCTCACGCATGCGAGCGAGCTCGCGCGGGTCGAAGGCGATGCCATCGCGATAGGCACGAAGCTCGTTCGCGCAATCCTCAAGGGAGATACAGGCATCCGAAAGTGCATCGGCGATGTCACCCAGCTTGCGATCGACGGTCGCCATGCGTGAAAGCTCGGCCACGGCGCCATTCACGGCATCGAGCGCTCCCCCTTCGGCGGCAAGCGATGCATGGGCATCGTTAGCCGTGGCAACCAGTACCTCGGCATGTTCGGAGCGCGGCAGCAGTTCCTCGAGTTCCTCATACTCGCCCGGCTTGGGGTCGACCTCGCCGATGCGCTCGAGCGCAAAGCGCGCCTCCTCGACGAGGCTCCCCTGCGCACGCGAGGCCTCTTCGACACGTCGAACCTCCTTAGCGGCAGCCCGCGAAGCCTTAAAGCAGGCGCGGTACGCATCCAGCGCCTCGAGCGCAGAGCGTCCCGCCCACGCATCGACCATCGCAACGTGATGCGCCGGATCGAGTAAGCGCTGGTGCTCGTGCTGGCCGCACAGATCCATCATCACGCCGACGCGCTCCGAAAGCTCGCGCACGCTGGCGATGCGGCCGTCAATCTTGACGCGGCTGCGGCCCTCGGCGGAAAGGCTGCGCTGGACCGTGAAGCCTTCCGTGTCGTGCGGGCCGTCAAACAGGCGCGCCTCGACGCTCGCCAGCGCCTCGCCCTCGCGCACCGTCGACGAATCCGCGCGCTCACCCAAAATAAGCTTGAGGGCCGAGAGCAGCGCGGTCTTGCCGGCGCCGGTCTCGCCGGTCAGGACAGTCAGGCCGGCACTCGGCACCAGCGTCGCCTCGCGAATGAGTGCAATGTTAGAAACCTGCAGCTCATCGATCATGGCGGACTCCGTAGAATACGCGGCTCACCGAGTTGTAAAAACTCTCGGGGCCGTAGTCGAGCAGCAGCACATCGCCGGGGCCTCGGCGCACGGCCACGCTCTCGACCGTGCCGTCGCAGGTAATAAACTGTCCATCGATAGCGATCGCCGGAACGCTCGGACGGTCATCAGACATAAAGATTTCGACGACATCGCTCGGCGAAGTCAAGAAAGCGCGAGCTTGAATGGTGTGCGGCGCAATGGGTACGCAGACCATGCCCGTATAGTCAGGGCTCACGATGGGGCCACCGGCGCTGAGCGCGTAACCCGTAGAACCAGTCGCCGTCGAAACGACGACACCGTCACCGCGTAGGCGGTCGATATGGTGACCGGACACCGTGATGTCAAACTCGACCATATCGGACAGGGGGCCGCGCGTAAGCGCCATGTCGTTGAGGGCGAAGGTGCGCACAACATCCTTCGTACCATCTTCGCGCACGGACACGATATCCGCGGCGATGGTAGCGCGACGGCTCACATGCAGCTCGCCGGACAGGGCGTCGCTCACGACCTGCAGAATGTCGCGCTCCTCGGGACTCGCAGCAGTTAAAAAACCCAGGTGACCATAGGAAAGACCGAGGATAGGAATCTCACGATGGTTGAGGATGCGGGCAGAGCGCAGCAACGTGCCGTCGCCGCCGAGCGTAATGACCAGATCGGAGCCGTCAATATCAGGCGTGCTTTGAATCTTCGATCGCTGGTCGGCAGCCCATGCGACCTCATAGCCCTGGCGCGTCAGCCAAAGCTCGATCATCAGGCCGCTCTCGACCGCCTCTTGCTTGTAGTAATTGGGAACCAGAAAGACCTTCATAGCGTTGCAGCTTTCTCGCTCATAACCGATACCTGGGATTGCAGCTCGTCTTGCGAGCGATCGCCGGGGTCAAATCTCGTGCCGTACAGGAAAAACTCAACGTTGCCCTTGGCACCATGAATGGGCGACACGCACACATCGACCGGGAACAGGCCCTTGGCAGCAAAGAGTTCAACCGCCGCCACGAGTGTATCGCGGCGCACGGCGGGATCGGTCACAATGCCGCCCTCGCCCACCAGCGCCGCCGGAGCCTCAAACTGCGGCTTTACGAGCGTGCAGAATGCACCCGTAGGCGCCAGGCACGCCAGTACCGCATCGATAATGTTCGCGATGCTGGTAAACGAGACATCACACACAGCCAGGTCGATAGTGCCGGCATAGCCAAGCTCAGGCAGCTGCGTCACGTTTGTGCGCTCATGCAGCGTCACGCGATCGTCCTGGCGCAACGACCAATCGAACTGGGCGCGACCCACGTCCACCGAGACAACGGTCGCAGCTCCGCGCTTGAGCAGACAATCGGTAAAGCCGCCGGTAGAGCAGCCCACATCCAGACAGGCAAGGCCCGTCGGATTGATGCCAAACGCATCAAGCGCGCCTTCGAGCTTAAGACCGCCGCGGCCAACATAGGGAATGCGCCCCTTCACATGCAGCGGCAGCCCCGGGATCACCTTAAGGCCCGGCGAAGTCAAGCGCTCACCGCCACTCGAGACCAAGCCGGCCATAAGAGTGCGAAGGGCATCCGCGCGATCGGCGCAGATGCCCTGTGAAATCAGTTCGTCATCAAGACGCACGCGTTTCATGAATGCCATCAACCATTCGTATCCGGAGATGCGGCCTAGCTATCCTGGGATTCGTTTGCCGCATCCTCATCGTATTCGTGCTCGAGCTTGTCGGCCTCACGCGGCGTCAACTCAAACTTGTCGACCATATCGACCGCGCGGGAGCCCAGCTCAATCGCTTCGTCAAACAAATCGAGCGAACGCTCCAAGGAGGTATCCTTGGAGCGAACGGTAGCGATGATCTGATCCAGACGGTCCGAAATCTCATCAAAGTTACGGACAGAACCCTCTGGCATGGCTACTCCTCGACGGAGTCGATGTCAGCCTCGGCGGCGTCGGCATCCTCGGCCAGCACGCCAGCCTCAGCCTGAGCAACCGCAACCTTGGCGGCAGCCTCGGCAGCCTGCGCCTCCTCGCGAGCGCGATCTTCGGCCAGCAGCTCCTGGTACAGGCCCTCGCCCGGCAGCTCCTCGCTGCGAGCGATCTTGCCCAGCACGCCGTTGACGAACGATGCGGACTGGTCGGTGCCATAGGCCTTGGCAAGCTCGACAGCCTCGTTGATCACGATGGCGTCCGAGACCTCCTCGTCGGTGAGGAAACGCATCTCGTAAACAGCGATACGCAGCAGATTGCGGTCGGCGCCGGGCATGCGCATAAGATCCCAGTTCTTGGCAACGGATCGCAGAGCGCAGTCGATGCGGTCGATATGCTCGTAGGCACCGCGGCACAGCTCCAACGCATAGGGGTCGAGGGGACCCTTCGAGATCAGGAAATCACCCTCGAAGACGCGCTCGAGCGGGCTGTCCGTGGCCTCGGCCTGGAACAGCAGCTGCAGCGCCTGACTGCGGGCAAGCGTACGCCCGCGATAAACCTTAAGGCTCAAAGGTTACTCCTTGGGGAAAACGAGGCCGTCGATGCAAACGTCAACACGCTCGACCTCAACGCCCACCTGGGCATCGATGGCGGCGACCACGGCGGCGCGAACAGCCTCGGCGAGTTTCTTGAACGGATAGCCAAAGAACACCACGACACGCACGGTGAGTGCGAGCTTGTCGCCGACGACCTCGGCCTCGACCGCCGGCTCGGAAGCCGGGGCCTTGGACGAGAGCATCATGGAGACAAGGTTGGTGGCAAGGTCCTTGACGCCAACGGAGGCGATGCCCTCGACATCGGACACGGCGCGCGAGACGATGGCGGTCAGAACATCGAGCGAAATGCCGATGCCGTCAATCTTGATTTCCTGGGGCATGAGTCCTCCTAGAAGATTTGGTTGCTAGACGCGGGAGACGAACTTGCCGTCGCGGGTGTCAACCTTGATGACCTCGCCCTCGTTGAGGTACATGGGGACCTGGATGACAGCGCCGGTGTCGATCGTGGCCGGCTTGGTGGAACCCTGGACGGTGTCGCCCTTAAAGCCCGGGTCGGTCTGGACGATGGTGGTCTCGATGAACATCGGCGGGGTCACTCCCATGAGCTCATCGTCGGCGAAGAGCAGCTGGCAGACGTCGTTCTCGCGCAGCCACTTGGAGTTCTCGCCCACCATGTCCTCGGGAACGGGAACCTGCTCATAAGACTCGTTGTCCATGAAGATGTAGTCGGTGCCATCGTTGTAGAGGTACTGGAACTCACGGGTGGTGAGCATGACGCTCTCGAACTTGGTGCCGGCGTTGCAGGTGTTCTCGACGACGCGGCCGCTCTTGATGTCGCGGGTCTTGTAGCGCACAAACGCGCCGCCCTTGCCCGGCTTGACATGCTGAAACTCGACGATGGTGTAGACCTTGTCCTTGATGCGGAGACCGAGACCGTTCTTGAAGTCGGCGGTAGAAATGGTAGGCATAGCGACCTTTCTTGTTATGGGCAGAACGCACAAGCGTCCAAATTACATACGACAGAAATTATACACTTGCAGACGGCGCCTGCAGCGAGCGCATAAAAAGAGAACGCGGGGCGTCCGAATCGATCCGAACGTCCCGCCCCAAACTATCTACCGAAGTAGACTAGCAGTCGATAACGTGGAGGTCATGCGGGGTCTTGGTGAAGGGCTCATAGCCGTTCTCGGTGACCACGCCGTAGTCCTCCAGGCGCACGCCGCCCACTCCGGGCAGGTAGACGCCGGGCTCCATGGTAATAACCGAGCCGACCTCGATGATGTTCTTGCTGCGGTTGAAGTTGGGCAGCTCGTGGATGTCGATACCGACGCCGTGGCCCAGGCCATGGTTATAGTAATCGCCATAGCCGGCATCGCCGATGATCTTCTTGGAGAGCTTGAAGATGTCGTTGCCCTCGACGCCCGGATGGATGGCGGCGACGCACTCCTCGTGCGTGCGGCGCACGAGTGCGTACAGGTCGAGCTGCTCCTGGGTGGGCTCGCCCATCACGACAGTGCGCGTCATGTCGGAGCGGTAATCGCAATAGCCCGCGCCGTAATCCATGAGAACGAAATCGCCCTTCTCGATCACGCGGTCGCTCGGTACGGCATGCGGGTTGGCGGTGTTGGGGCCGCTCGCGACGATGGAACCGAAGGCCAAGCTGTCGGCACCGTTGGCGAACATAAAGTTCTCGAGCTCGTTGCGTACCTGCTTCTCGGTCATACCGGGCTTAATAAAGCCGAGCATGTGCTGGAAGGCGGCATCGGTGATCGACTGCGCATGGCGCATGAGTTCAATCTCCTCGGCGTCCTTGATGGCGCGCATCTTACGAATGTCGTCATGCATCAGCGGCAGCATGCAGGCGACGGAACGATCCTCCAGACCACGCTGAATACCCTGGTAGAAGTTGATCTGCATGTCGTCCTCGACAGCGCAGACGCGGCACTTGTTGGCCGCGATCTTGCCGGCGACCCAACCGGGGATGGTGCCCTCGTCCATGTCGTAGACCCAGGGACAGTCGGCGGGCGTGTTCTCCTAAAAGCTGTTGAGGTAGCGCGAGTCGGTATGGAACAGGCACTGGTCAGCCGTAATAAACGCCGCGTGCGGGAACTCGAAGGTGTAGTCGAAGACGCCCTTCACGCCCGTAAGCCAACGAAGGTTGGCCTCGTCGCGCACCACGATGGCATCGTAGCCACGCTCGGCCATCAGGGCACGGACACGCTCGATACGACCGGCAGGACCGGCAGCAAACTCAGACATGCAGATTCCTTTCTTGTTGTCTCAAGATAGACGGGACGGGTCTCAACCGAACGACGGAATCGCATGCGATCCGCAACCGATTGAAAACCCGCCCCTCAACATGATACGAAAGACGATGGAAGTCAATAAATCTTAGAGAAGTTCTTTACGAGAAGCCAAGTAGGCGTGAGCATGGCGCTCAAGAACCTCGTCCTCAACGTTCGTTAGGCGAATTGCGCCGAGTGCCGCGGGCAGCGGCAGCATGCTGCGGTTTGAGCGAACAAACTGCTGCCTACGGAACTCCTCAATATATGCGGCAGGCTCCAGATCGAAGGCAAGTTCCTCGATACCAAAGTCCTCCAGGCAGTCATCGACATCAAACACATAGTCGATATCGAAGTCGCAGGCATCATGTGCTAGGCGCGCCTCAAAGCGCATGCCCTCAGACAACAGCTGGTAGGCAGGGACCTGCGAAGCGGCATCGCCCAAGCAGGCGCGCAGGGTGCGCTCCCCCGTCTTGCCAAAATCGAGCGCATGGCGAGCGCTCGGGTTCGTGGCCGTCAGCACGTCCTTGCAGGCAGTCTGAGACCATTGGACGGCATTGACGAGTGCGACCTCCTCGCCCGCGAGAATCTCGGGGACGGTCTCAATAAACTGATTCCAGCGGGACTTGCTGCTCGAAAGCATGG
>DBFAZJ010000217.1:0-9225 GCA_048244295.1 Collinsella sp. | reverse complement strand
ACGCCCATATGTTTACGTCCCGTTTGGGCATCCTCGAGCGTTTGATATCGATTTCTCGTCACATACTCGGGCTCCGGATCATTAATGGGCTCTTGCGAGATGTGGGGGCGATGGAACCGTGGCGGCTGCGTGGAAGTATCTTCCCCCTGCGTCGGCATAAACATTTTGTTCTGGTTTTGGTCGTCCATGATGCCCTTTAGCTCGTTACCAACAACGTGTACGCGCTCATTGTAAGCCCCTTGTTATTTGTAGCTGCGAACATACTCGTTATTTAAGCTCTGGTTCAAAGAACCTTAACCTTACTAAAACCTTAGTTATACACACTAAGATAAGCTTATAGTACTGGACTCAAAAAACTTTATAGTCGATGTATATATAAGCACTGTGTGGGCATATATAAGAGCGTCAAAAGAAGTCCCAGTCACCTAGAAGATGGCTCGGCAGTCCTAAAAGGAGTGGTAAACATGGCAAGCATGGTTCCTTATCGTTCGGTTTTTGGCGTTCGTCCTTCTGCTAGCTCGCTGTTCGATCTGTTTGATGATATGACCGACCTTGCAAACAACTCGATTGCTTCCAAGGCGTTTCCCGTTGACGTTGAGGATAAGGGCGACGGCTATGAGGTCAAGGCCTATCTGACCGGCGTCGCCAAGGACGATATTGATGTCGAGCTCAATGAGGGCCGTCTGTCCATTAGCGTGAATGTCGAGGAAGACGAGGAGAACGAGGGCAAGAACTTCCTGCAGAAGGAGTTCAGCTCGTACAGCGCGACGCGTGGCGTGTATCTAAAGGACGCTTCGAGCGAGGGTCTCTCGGCTAAGTACGCTGACGGCATCCTGACCGTTACGGTTCCCAAGATCGTCGAGAAGAAGAACGTTACGAAGATCTCCATCGACTAACTTCGTTGGTGTTCTGCGTTATTAAAAGACAGCAAAAGGGGCTGAGAAGCGATTCTCGGCCCCTTTTGCTGTCTAGGACAGTCTATTGAATGGTCGCCGGCTGATACTGACTCGCAGGGCGTATCGAGAGTTTTCGCGATCCTTGGAGAAGGGTTGCGGAGCTGCCGACCTCGTCATCCAGGGTTGCGGCCAGAGCTTTGGCATAGCTTTTGACGGTAAGGCTCGGACGATTGTTATCTTGGCTGATATGCATGGCAATGAGCTGTTCGGTGCGTTCGGTAACAAGTTCGCGCGCGGCTTCGGCGGCTTGGCCATTGGAGAGGTGCCCCCTTGCAGACAGGATGCGCTCCTGAAGAAAGCGGGGATATTCTCCCTCGCGCAGCATGGTCACATCATGGTTGCTTTCGAGCGCAAGGACTCGACAATCTTTGAGGGTGTTCATGGCTTGGCTTGATAGCTCTCCGGTGTCGGTGGCAAACCCAATGGAATCATCGAGAGCATTGAATCGATAGCCGACCGGATTGATGACATCGTGTGATGTTGAGTAGGTTTGCACGTGGATGCCGGCAATGGACAGGGTGTCGCCGGGATCGAATTCCTCGACAGGCAGATGCGAAAGATTTTCTTTGGTCGAAAGAGTGCCCCTGCTGGCAAAGAGGGGGCCGTGCCAGTGCTTGCACCAGACATCGAGGCCCTTGATGTGATCGCTATGCTCATGAGTAATGAGAAGAGCCGAGACGTTGTCTGTCGAGAGCCCCAGTTCTGCCATGCGCTTTAATGTCTCGCGGCGAGACAGTCCGTCATCGACCATAATGAGCCCCTGCGGGCCCTCGATGAGTGCGCAGTTGCCTTTAGAGCCACTGCCGAGGATATGAAGGTGCAGACGAGACATAAGATTCCAAAGGATACAATGGGTGCGGACGAATAGAGGAGGAAGCAAATGCCTACGGTATCTCAGCATTATGGACACCATGCCGTGCCTGGGACAGTCGATGAGACCCGGACGAGGCAGCAGGCTGCTCCTGTCGTGCTCATGGTATCAGGCGGCGCGGACTCGACGGCACTGCTTCTTATGGCGTGCACATCAAAGCTGGATATCCAAGATGGACGCGGCGTTGCCCCCATTGCTCGCGAGCGCCTACATGTGCTTCATGTAAACCATCACCTGCGAGGCAAGGCGTCCGACGGCGACGAGGCCTTTGTGCGCGAGCTCTGCGCACAATATGGCTTGCCGCTATGCGTGGAGCACGCCTATTTTGATGGGGAGTCGGGCAATATCGAGGCGGCTGCGCGCGAGGTGCGTTATGCCGCGGCGCGAAGGTATGTTCGCGAGCTTTGTGCCAAGATGAGGGCGCCGAGAACGGCGGCGCGCATCTGCACTGCCCATACCTCTTCAGACCGCGCGGAAACATTTTTGATGAACGCCATTAAGGGGTCGGGCCCTGCTGGGCTCTCGAGCATTCCCCGCCGAAGGAATATTGTGGTACGCCCCTTGCTCGACCTAACTCATGGTGAGCTTGTGGGCTATCTGCAGGTGCATGGTCAGCCGTGGCGCGAGGACGAGACCAACGAAGATATCTCGTATCTGCGAAACTACGTTCGCCACCGGGTAATGCCAGTGCTGGCGCAGCGTAATGCGAGCGTGTGCAAGACGATTGGTGCCGCCTGTGAGATCTTGGGTGATGAGGATGCGTTTCTATCCCAGTTGTCGGCACAGGCGTTTCGAAGCTGCCTGCGCAAAGAGGCAGCGGGCGCGCTGGTGCTTGATGCCAGACGCCTTGCTGCGGCCGAGGTGGTAATCGCGCGGCGCATCGTGCGACTGGCGATTAAACGCATCGATCCGGACGCTCGCCCAGAGATGCGCCATGTGGAGCGAGTCCTCTCCTGTGTTGCCGAGGGTACGGGTTCGGTTACGCTTCCGGCGGGGATTGACGCACGTGTCGAGTTTGGCATGCTGGCGTTTAAGGCGCCGGCGGCTCGTGAGGGCTTGGTTGCGGACTGGATTACCATACCCGGTCGTATGTCGTTGGGCGGGCGACGTATGCTGGTCACAGAAGCGATAGCCGTTGAGCCGGGATGCGATATCGTGCGCCGCGCCCGTGAGTTTGCGGCTGCTGGGGAAGTGACAGCTTTGGTGGACGCGGCTGCCCTGGGTTTTGCCAACAGCGATAGCGAGCGGATCTTGGCGGGCTCGCGCGGCGAGGTTCCTGCCGAGGGGCGATTGGCGCGCCTGTGGGTGGACGGTCCCGCACCGGGAGACGTGATGTGCCCGTTAGGCATGAGTGGCCGAAGCAAGAAGGTATCCGACTTGTTGTGCGAGGCTCGTATTCCCGTTTCCGAGCGCACCGGCGTGCCCATGGTAAGGACGGCACCGGGGGGTGTCGTGGTGTGGGTCGCCGGAGTTCGCGCGGACGAACGCTTTAAGTGCACGGCGGCGACGCGTGTGGCCTATCTGCTTCGCGTGGTTGACGCGGATTAGCCCCTCGCACCAGTTTTTCTGTGCGGCGTTGACGGTATTCCCGCGCTGATGGTGCACGGACTGGAAAATATACCCCGTGCGCTGCTAGAATGTGTAGTTCGCGTCCATACGGCGGTGTGTGGGCGATTAAGCACAAGAAAGGGTTGTCATGGCTTCTCAACATCCGGATATCGAGAAGGTTCTGTTTACGCAGGAGGATATCGACGGTATCGTCTCTCGCCTGGGCGAGGAGATTACGCGCGACTACGCGGGTAAGGATCTGGTGCTGATTGCGGTCTTGCGCGGCGCCGTGGTCTTTATGGGCGACCTGATGCGCAAGATCGAGCTGCCGACCAATATCGATTTCATGGCCGTTTCGAGCTATGGCGACGGTGTGAAGTCCTCGGGCATCGTGCGTATCATTAAAGACCTTGATATCGATATCCGCGGTCGTGACGTGCTGATCGTTGAAGACATTCTGGACTCGGGCCTGACGCTCAAGTATCTGATGAAGAACCTCGAGAGCCGCAAGCCCGCTTCTCTGGAGGTCGCCGCCTTCCTGTGGAAGGACGTTGAGGACCGCATCTCGGCCATCACGCCCAAGTATGTTGGAACCCATTGCCCCGATGCCTTTGTGGTGGGCTACGGCCTCGACTATGCCGAGCGCTATCGTAACCTTCCGTATCTGGGCATTTTGAAACCGGAGGTTTATTCGTAAGATGCCCGACGACCGTAACGACTACAATTCCCAGACACCCCGGGACCCTAAGATTCCGGGGATGCCTGGAGGCAAGAAACCCACACGTACGGGCTGGCTGTATTTTCTTTTGGCTTGCGCACTTCTGGGCTACGCCTTCTTTAATATGGGCTCCGGCTTTGCCAGCTCCAGCAATACCGTTAAGCTCGCGACGAGCGAGATGGTGAGCGCTATCAAGCAGGATCGCGTCGAAGATCTGACCTATACGGTTCAGGACGGAAGCGTGACGGGTCATTACTGGAAGGCGAAAAAGGACAAGGGCGACACGAGTGAGCTCAAGAGCTTTTCCTCGACCTATGTCGGCTCCGATTCGCTTGCCGAGCTCATGGCGGAGCATCCCGACACTAAGTACATCGTCAACACCAACGACCCCGATTTTTGGGGCGACTTGGCGATGAGCGTACTGCCGACGATTGCCCTGATCGCCATCATGTTCTACTTTATGCGCCAGATGATGGGCGCCAATAATAGGAACATGCAGTTTGGCAAGACCAACGCCAAGACCAACGAGGCTACGCGTCCCAAGGTCAAGTTCGAAGACGTTGCCGGCGTGGACGAGGCTGTTGAGGAGCTCGAAGAGATTCGCGATTTCTTGAGCGATCCGGACCGTTATCGCAAGCTGGGTGCCAAGATCCCGCGCGGCGTTTTGCTGGTGGGCCCTCCGGGTACCGGTAAGACGTTACTGGCCAAGGCCGTTGCCGGAGAGGCTGGTGTCCCGTTCTTTAGCATCTCGGGCTCTGACTTTGTCGAGATGTTCGTGGGCGTCGGCGCCAGCCGCGTGCGCGACCTCTTTAAGGAGGCCAAGTCCCAGGCCCCGTCGATCATCTTTATCGACGAGATCGACGCCGTGGGACGTCAGCGCGGAGCCGGTCTGGGCGGCGGTCACGACGAGCGCGAGCAGACGCTCAACCAGCTGCTGGTCGAAATGGACGGTTTTGAGGAAAGCGAATCGGTCATCCTGATCGCCGCGACCAACCGCCCCGATATTCTGGATCCGGCATTGCTGCGCCCCGGTCGTTTTGACCGCCAGGTTACGGTCGACCGCCCGGATGTGAAGGGGCGCGAGCAGATCTTGCGCGTGCATGCCGAGAACAAGCCAATGGATGAGGACGTTAAGTTTGAGAAGCTCGCCCAGATGACCGTTGGCTTTACCGGTGCCGATCTGGCAAACCTGCTCAACGAGTCCGCGCTGCTTGCCGCTCGCCGTCATCGCTCCGTGATCTCGATGGACGAGGTCGAAGAATCGATGGAGCGCGTGATTGCAGGACCGCAGCGCAAGGGGCGCGTGATGACCGAAGCCGAGCGCACCACGATTGCCTACCACGAGAGCGGTCATGCTCTGGTGGGTCACATCCTGGAGCACTCCGATCCGGTTCACAAGATTTCGATTGTCAGCCGCGGTCAGGCTCTGGGCTATACGCTGCAGCTTCCGCAGGAGGATCACTTCCTCAAGACCAAGAACGAGATGCTCGACGAGCTTGCCGTGTTCTTGGGCGGTCGCGTTGCCGAGGAGCTCATGTGCGATGACATTACATCGGGCGCGAGCAACGATCTGGAGCGCGCGACCAAGATGGCGCGCGAGATGGTTACGCGTTTGGGCATGAGCGAGGAGCTGGGCACGCAAGTGTTTGGCGAGGCGCAGCATCAGGTGTTCCTTGGTCGCGATTATGCCGATCACCAGGATTACTCCGAGGAGACGGCGCGCCGCATCGATATCGAGGTTCAGCGCATCATGCGTGAGGCCCATCGCCGTGCTGTTGAGATTTTGGATGCCCGTCGCGATCAGCTCAATCTGATGGCGAAGGTGCTGCTTGAGCGCGAGACCGTCGAAGGCGACGCCGTGAACGCCCTGCTCGACAACGATTGGGATGCCTACCTTGAGCGCGAGGGCGACATTCTGGCAGCCAAGGAGGAGCGCAACGCCAAGGCGGGCGGCGTGCCGACCAAAAAGCGCACGCCTCGTATGAGCGAGGAGGAGCTGGCAGCTGATGCCGCAGCTTTTGCGCAGGCGGCCATGCAGGAAGATGCCGAAGTCGCATCCGATAGCGCTGACGATGTCGAGGCTGCTGACACAAAAAAGGCCGATGGCGACACCGAGGCCGACGAGTAGTCTTTGTCGCGAGAGCCTCCGCGGGGAAACCTACGGAGGCTTTTTTTGAGCGATATGGGGCCATCTGTTGATTGGGGACAGACTTAAATGAGCGTTTTCACGCATTTAAGTCTGTCCCCAATTAACATTGCTGCGGTACTTTGCTTGACTAAAGCGTACAATACCGCCTATGCGAAAGGGGAACAGATGATCAACGAAACCATGTTTGCTCGCGGCGCGGAAAGCTCTATCATCCGCGAGATCTTTAGCTATGGACTTGAACGCAAGGCACAGATCGGTGCGGAGAACGTATTCGATTTTTCGCTGGGCAACCCGAGTGTTCCGGCGCCCGCTGCCGTGGCGGAGGCCATCAAAAAGGCCTTGGAGCTGCCGAGCGACCAACTGCACGGATACACGCCCGCACCAGGCCTGCCGCAATGTCGTGTCGCTGTGGCCGAGTCGCTCAACCGTCGTTTTGGCACGAGCTATGAGGGTAAAGATGTCTTTATGACCGTGGGTGCGGCGGCTTCGCTCACCTGCACGCTCAACGCTGTTACCAATCCCGGTGACGAGGTCATTGTTATCGCCCCGTACTTTCCGGAGTATCGCGTGTGGATTGAGAAGGCCGGCTGTACGTGTGTCGAGGCACCCGCCGATGAAGACACGTTCCAGTTGAGTGTGGGCAACGTGCTCAAGGCGATTACTGATAAGACGGCGGCCGTCATTATCGACTCGCCCAACAACCCGACCGGTGCCGTATATACGCGCGACACGCTGACGCGACTGGCCAATATTCTGCGCGAGGTCAATGCCAAGCGTGATTCCGAGAATCCGATTATGCTCATCTCGGATGAGCCGTACCGCGAGATCGTGTACGGTGCCGAGGTGCCCTGGGTACCCTCGATCTACGAGAACACCGTCGTGTGCTATTCGTATTCCAAGTCGCTGTCGCTGCCGGGTGAGCGTGTGGGCTGGATCTTGGTTCCCAACACCAATCCGCAGGCTGCTCGCCTTATGCCGGCCGTCGCCGGTGCCGCCCGTACGCTGGGTTTTGTGTGCGCACCGGCGCTCTTCCAGCGCGTGATTATCGATTGCATCGATGAGCCGAGTGATGTCGAAGCCTATGCTCGCAACCGAACGGTGCTCACCGACGCATTGGCGGAGTACGGCTACACCTACGTTGAGCCGGACGGCGCTTTCTATCTGTGGGTGAAGGCGCTCGAGCCCGACGCAAACGCTTTTTGCGAGCGTGCAAAGAAGTGCGAGTTGCTCGCGGTGCCTTCGGATAGCTTTGGCATGCCGGGTTGGTTCCGCTTGGGTTATTGCGTGAGTTACGAAACGATTATCAATTCGCTACCCGCTTGGAAACAGTTGGCGGACGAGTATCGTTAAAAGCAGAGCGCTCTGCCTACAATGTTTTACGTGAAACGGGGTTTGGTGTTAAACCGGACCCCGTTGTCATGGACGTTGTGTCTTTGGGATGGAGCGGTTTTACGACTATCGAAGGCTATGCGTACAATGAATATACGCGACGGCCATACCGGATAAGGAGACCTGATGCCCTACCTGCTTTCCTGTGACATTCATACCCATACGATGTTCTCTGCGCATGCATATTCAACCATTGAGGAGAATGTGTACTGGGCGGCAGAGCGTGGCCTGCAGGTGCTTGGATCTGCCGACCATCTGAGCTCTATGGTTACGGCTTGCCCCAATGACCTGCGCAGTTACCAGTTCTTTATCAACCAGGATATATGGCCGCGCATTTGGAGCGGCGTGTTGGTGCTGCGTGGCGCCGAGGCCGATATCGTTTCGCTGGACGGAAGCCTGTTTGGCGAGGACACTCCTGTCACGCTCGATATTGCCGGCGATTCGTACAGCCGTCAGCATTCGCTGTTCGATCGGGTTACGCGTAATTTGGATTATTTGGTTGCAAGCGTGCATAATCCGCAGCTCGCTGAAGGCGCGACGCTGGCCCAGACGACCGAGATGTATATCAATGCTCTGGAGCACCCCAAGGTGTTTATGCTGGGGCATACGGGTCGATCGGGCGTGCCGTTCGATATCGACGAGGTGTTGCTTGCTGCTAAGGCTAAGCACAAGATCATCGAGATCAACAATCACAGTCTTGAGCATGGCGCGGATGCCGAGCATTGGGACGTGTGCCGCAAGATTGCCGAGCGGTGCGCCGAGCTGGGCGTGGGGATTGGCGTCTCGACCGATGCGCACATTGGTATGGCAATTGGTAAGCTCGATCAAGCGCGCAAGATGCTCGACGAGATTCACTTTCCGCTGGATTTGATCGTGACGCGCGATCGCGAGACGCTACTGCGCGAGATGGCGGCAGCCGGCGTGTGTGACCTGCGCAAGAGGATGTAGCGGAGTTCATAAACCAAGTAAGGGGGCGGCCCAGACGGGTCGCCCCCTTCTTGTACCGGTGGATTAGCGGCGCTCGAGGACCGCTACAGTTTCGGTGTGGTCGGTATGGGGGAACATGTCGACGGGCGTGATCTTGAGCAGGCGATAGCCACCGTCGAGGAGCTGGTGCAGGTCACGCTCTTGGGTCACAGGGTTGCAGCTGATATAGGTGATGCGGCGAGGTCTAAGCGCGCAGGCGGCTTCGAGGAACTCGGGGGTAGAGCCGGCACGCGGCGGATCGATGGAAAGGACGTCGATGCGCTCGTTGTTGTCGGCGGCATCTAGGATGTAGTCGGTGGCATCGTCGGCCATAAACCAGGCGCTGCGGGTAAGACCGTTGAGCTCGGCGTTGCGGCGTGCGTCGGCAATGCCCGCCGGGTTGCGCTCCACGCCAAGTAACATGATGCCGATGCCCTTGTTCTGAGCTTCTTTAGCTGCGCAAAGACCGATGGTGCCGCTGCCGCAGTAGGCATCCATGAGAACATCGCCCTGGTGCAGATCCATACCGTCGATAGCGAGCTGGTAGAGCAGCTCGGTCTGCTGCGGGTTGGTCTGGTAGAACGCGGTGGGGGAGATATCGAACTCGCAGCCGAGTAGCTGGTCGCGC
>DBFAZJ010000216.1:0-2498 GCA_048244295.1 Collinsella sp. | reverse complement strand
GCGGCCTTGATGGCCTCGACGTCAGAGCCCTCGAGCGCCTTCTTGGCGTCGGCGATAGCGGCCTCGGCCTTGGACTTCACGTCGGCGGAAACCTTGTCGCCCAGCTCGTTGAGGGTCTGCTCGGTGGAGTAGCACAGGCTGTCGGTCTGGTTGCGGACCTCGACCTCTTCCTTCTGCTTCTTGTCCTCCTCGGCATGAGCCTCGGCGTCCTTGACCATACGATCGACTTCGTCGTCGGACAGAGCGGTGGAGCCGGAAATGGTGATCTGCTGCTCCTTGCCGGTGCCCTTGTCCTTAGCGGAGACCTTGACGATGCCGTTGGCGTCAATGTCGAAGGTGACCTCGATCTGCGGCACGCCGCGGCGGGCAGCCGGGATACCGGTCAGCTGGAACTTACCGAGCGACTTGTTGTCGCGGGCAAGCTCGCGCTCGCCCTGGAGCACGTTGATCTCGACGCTGGTCTGGTTGTCGGCAGCGGTGGAGTAGACCTCGGTCTTGGAGGTCGGGATCGTGGTGTTGCGGTCGATCATCTTGGTCATGATGCCGCCCATGGTCTCGACGCCCAGCGACAGCGGGGTAACGTCGAGCAGCAGGATGCCCTCGACGTCGCCGGTGAGCACGCCGCCCTGGACGGCAGCGCCGTCGGCAACGACCTCGTCGGGGTTCACGGACATGTTGGGCTGCTTGCCGGTCATAGTCTTGACGAGCTCCTGGACGGCGGGCATACGGGTGGAGCCGCCGACGAGGATGACCTCGGTCAGATCGGAAAGCTTAAGCTTGGCGTCGCGCAGGGCGTTGGTGACAGGCTGCTTGCAGCGCTCGAGCAGGTCACGGGTGATCTTCTCGAACTCGGCGCGGGTCAGCGTGTAGTTGAGGTGCAGCGGGCCGGACTGGTTCATGGTAATGAACGGCAGGTTGATGGTGGTCTGCTGGGCGGCGGAGAGCTCCTTCTTGGCGTTCTCGGCGGCCTCCTTCAGACGCTGCAGGGCCATGGGGTCCTGACGCAGGTCGACACCGTTCTCCTGCTGGAACTTATCGGCCATCCAATCGATGACGCGCTGATCCCAGTCGTCGCCGCCCAGGTGGTTGTCGCCCGAGGTGGACAGAACCTCAAACACGCCGTCGGCGAGGTCGAGGATGGAGACGTCAAAGGTGCCGCCACCCAGGTCGAAGACCAGGATGCGCTGGTCGGTGCCCTGCTTGTCCAGGCCATAGGCCAGGGCAGCAGCGGTCGGCTCGTTGACGATACGCTTGACGTTGAGGCCGGCGATCTTACCGGCGTCCTTGGTGGCCTGACGCTGGGCGTCGTTGAAGTAGGCCGGGACGGTGATGACGGCGTCGGTGACAGTCTCGCCCAGATACTTCTCGGCGTCGGCCTTCATCTTGGCGAGCGTCATGGCGCTCACCTGCTCGGCGGTGTAATCCTTGCCCTCGATGTCGACGACGGCACGGCCACCCTGGCCCTCCTTGACCTCGTACGGCACGGTCTTGATCTCGGAGGTGCACTCGAAGTACTTGCGGCCCATGAAGCGCTTGATGGAAAACACGGTGTTCTTGGGGTTGGTGACAGCCTGGTTCTTAGCGGCCTTACCCACGACGCGGTCGCCGTCGGCACGGAAGCCCACGACGGACGGGGTGGTGCGGTCGCCCTCGGCGTTCACGATAATGGTCGGAGAACCGCCCTCGAGGACGGCCATTGCGGAGTTAGTAGTACCAAGGTCGATACCAAGAATCTTGCCCATTAGAAATTCCCTCTCTCTTGTGCGTTTGCACCGACTCGGCGGTCTGCCGCGTGGCGCTTCGGCTTGTCTTTCAGGATGTAGTGTATCCCCTTATGGGCCGGAATATACAAAATCTAAGTCAATTCATATAAGATTTCTTATTGCTGAGAGTTTAGGTTCTTAAATGCGCAGGTAGATGCGCTGATTGAGTTCTCGGCAAATCTATTGAGATCTATGTAGAGATGGCTGAGGCTTGGGTCTGGAACCCCTCGGGATGGCCTTGCGGAAAGCAAATCCCGGTTTGAGCGTGAATTCCGGGCTGCAGTTTCCGCAACCAAGGCCCTCGGGAAAATAGATCCCAGTCTGAGTGTGGATTCTGGGTCGCAGTTTCCGCCAGAGGACTCGACCGGAAAGCGCGACCCGTTTTGGACGCCAATTCTGGATTGCGCTTTCCAGAAGCTCGCTAAATAGCTCAATATTTCAAGTCACCTTTAGCTAACATTTACGCAGCTCAACGGCCCCACCTGCGCGTTTTTTAGTAAACCTTGGCATACTCGGCGAACGGTATGAAGATGCCGGCCAGAGGGTATTGCAAACGGTCGCTCCCGTGGTATGTTTTTGCCCGAATCAAACCGGCGCGCATCGCCTGTAGCGTCGGTCAACAGAGAGGAAACTACCATGGCTCATCCCGTAATTGATGCCGACGAGTGCATCGCTTGTGGCGTTTGCGTCGACTCCTGCCCCGCTGGCGTTCTGGAGCTCCAGGACGTCGCTACC
>DBFAZJ010000215.1:0-22710 GCA_048244295.1 Collinsella sp. | reverse complement strand
ATTCGCTACTGCGGACAGTCCTGCGCAAGACGAAGAGCACATTAAGTGCTCTTCTTTGCGTGCGGAACTTGTAGCGAACAAAGCCAAGCCGCCCGACCCTAAGGTTAACTTGACTGATGATAGCAAATACGACAAGCGAGATGCCTGCGACTTGCGGGCATCTCGCTTTATCTAAATAACGTGGTTGTGAATCAACCGCTATCTGTTATCCGCCCAAACATGGTCGGGTTTTCCAAGTGCCGCAGATTGCCGTGAAAGAGGAGCGACGCGTACTTTGGTACGCGAGCGACGGTTTGAACGGCAAGGTGCGGTGCTTGGGAAAGCCGCTTATCGATAGGAAACGCTCTGCTGGGAATCCTTGACGACTACGTCGTGGGCGCCGCCTTCGACGATGGAGGTGGAGCTGACCAGCGTTAGGCGCGCCTTTTCCTGGAGCTCGGGGATCGAGAGGGCGCCGCAGTTGCACATCGTGGACTTGACCTTGTAGAGTGTGCCGCCCACGCCGTCCTTGAGGGAACCGGCGTAGGGAACGTAGGAGTCGACGCCCTCGACGAAGCTGAGCTTCGCGGCGCCGCCCAGGTCGTAGCGCTGCCAGTTGCGGGCACGCGCAGAACCCTCGCCCCAGTACTCCTTCATGTACTGACCGTTAACGTTGACGCGCTCGGTCGGGCTCTCGTCAAAGCGAGCGAAGTAGCGGCCCAGCATCATGAAGTCGGCACCCATGGCCAGGGCGAGCGTCATGTGGTAGTCGTAGACGATACCGCCGTCGGAGCACACGGGCACGTAGACACCGGTCTCCTCGTAGTACTCGTCGCGAGCGCGGCAGACGTCGATCAGCGAGGTGGCCTGGCCACGGCCGATACCCTTGGTCTCACGGGTAATGCAGATGGAACCGCCGCCGATACCGACCTTGATGAAGTCGGCACCGCAGTCTGCCAGGAAGCGGAAGCCCTCGGCGTCGACGACGTTACCGGCACCGACCTTGACGTCCTCGCCGTAGTTGGCGCGAATCCACTCGATGGTGCGCTTCTGCCACTCGCTGAAGCCCTCGGAGGAGTCGATGCACAGGACATCGGCACCGGCCTCGATGAGCAGCGGCACGCGCTCGGCATAGTCGCGGGTGTTGATACCTGCGCCGACCATGTAGCGCTTGTCGTTATCGAGCAGCTCGTTGGGGTTGGTCTTGTGGCTGTCGTAGTCCTTGCGGAAGACAATTCCCATTAGGTGATCATTGTCGTCGACGATGGGCAGGGCGTTGAGCTTGTTGTCCCAGATGACGTCGTTGGCAACCTTGAGGCTGATGTTCTTGTCGCCCACGATGAGCTGCTCACGCGGGGTCATGAACTCGGAGACCTTCGTCTGGTGGTCATCGCGGCTGGGGCGATAGTCACGGCTGGTGACGATGCCAAGGAGCTTGCCCTTGGGAGTGCCGTCGTCGGTAACCGGCATGGTGGAGTGGCCGGTCTTCTCCTTGAGCTCAATGACCTGCTCCATGGTCATGTCGGGGGTCAGCGTGGAATCGGACTGAACGAAGCCGGCCTTGTGATCCTTGACGGCCTTGACCATGGCGGCCTCGGACTCGGCGCTCTGGGAGCCGTAAATGAAGGACAGGCCACCCTCGGTAGCGAGCGCGACACCCATGTCGACGCCCGAGACGGACTGCATGATGGCGGAAACCATGGGGATGTTCAGGGTGATTGCCGGCTTCTCACCGCGCTTAAAGCGGGTTAGCGGCGTCTTAAGAGAGACGTTGTTGGGGATGCACTGCGAGGACGAGTAACCAGGGACCAGCAGATACTCCGAAAACGTGTGGGACTCACCGGGAAAGAACGTAGCCATGTTTCTCCTTTTTCCATGCGACCGGTCGGCTGCAGGCCTCGTAGGACCCAGCCCAACCTTGGGCGCCCAATACTGGGGAAGTATCTTAACGCACTTTGACTGCTACAATGCATGATTTAAGAAGAGCACACGAGGGTTTGACGCAGGCTTTGCGTTTGCCCAGCAAACACTTTAGCGGGGAGACGTGGAGCGTATGGAGTACAAGACGACGGCAAAGTTGGTCATTCAAGCGTGCGACAAGGATTTGCCGGGCGTGTTCAGCCACGGCTGCGTCTTACTGCTGCAGGGTATCGCCCGCGAGCACTCGCTCAACCGCGCCGCCAAGAGCATGGGAATGGCGTATTCCAAGGCCTGGCGCATTGTGAACGAGGCGGAAGGACAGCTGGGCTGCAAGCTCATCGAGCGCGACGGCGCCCGCGGATCCACCCTCACCCCCGCCGGCGAGCGAGCCATAGCGGTCTACGAGGAGCTGCAGGCCGACATCAACAACGTCATTGCCACCAAAGCAAACGACCTCATCGCCAGCATCAAAGAGTAGCCAATTTGGGACGGGGCTTTTTAGCCGGTCGGTCACCATAGATGATTTTTCTGGGACGGGGATTAAAAAATCATTGTGTACCTAATGATTTTTTAATCCCCGTCCCAGAAAAATCATCGGAGGGCGTTGTCTAGGGTGGCGGCCACGATCAAGGGGTCGTCGGTGCCGGCGAAGAGGCGGACGGTGCTCCCCTGCTTGCCGCGTGGGGCTGAAAGGCGCGTCGTTGCGCCGCCGGCGAGCGATGTGCGAAACTCCCCGGGCAAAGCATCGAACAGCTCGCACGCACTACGCTCGATAAGGTCAAATTCAACTGCCGGGCCAAAGCCATGCTCCAGGATGCCGGTCGCAACCGCATGATCGGGATGCGAGGTCAGTCCGGGATAGCGCACGTTGCGCACCATCTCGTTCGCGGCCAGATACTCGGCCAGCGCACGGGCGCGGTCGAAGTGTGCCTGCATGCGGGCATCGAGCGAGTCCAGTCCGCGCTTCAGCACGTCGGCCTCCTCGACAGACAGGTCGAGTGCCAACGCACTGCAACCAGCAAACAACGCATGCGCGCACTCGGCAGCGGCATCCACACGATGGCGCTTGAGTTGCGAGCGCGCCACCGAAGTGGCAACGAGCTTGCGCGGAGCTTTACCGGCGCAAACGCGATCGAGCGCCTCGAGCGACAGCGCAGCACCCAGCCGCAGCGGATCGCAGCCAAAAGCTGATGCCACGGTGTTGTCCACAACCAGCAGCGCATGGGCCTCACGCGTGGCGCGTCCTAACGCTCGCAGGTCGGGCACGCGCAGTCCAAACCCGCCGATGGAGTTGACGAACCACCACAGGTGCGGCCCCTCGGCATCAAACGAAGCGTCAAAGCCCTCGGACGCGGCGGCAAAGGCCTCGGCGGACGGCGAGCCCACCAGCGCGACATCGCAGCCATCAAAGCCGCGCGCAAACGCATCGGCAAAGTCGTCCGCAAAGGCCACCAGGCGGTCACCGGGACGTGCAATCCCCAACAGAGACAGCGCCGCCGGCACATGCGAGGCCGCAACAAGACGCGCCTCACGCGCGCCGGCCCTTGCGGCCCAGGCCTCTTCTAGCTGCTGTACATCCACACGGCACCGTCCCTTCATAAGCAAAAACCCACGATGCGGGTGTTCCCCGCATCGTGGGCAACGGCTGCAGTATAGCGCCGATATGCGACGAAACGCCTAGATGTTGAGCGCGTGATAGGTCACGTTAGCAC
The DNA here is from genome assembly GCA_048244295.1 of Collinsella sp. Taxonomy (GTDB): domain Bacteria; phylum Actinomycetota; class Coriobacteriia; order Coriobacteriales; family Coriobacteriaceae; genus Collinsella. Next base: position 19,099 of record DBFAZJ010000215.1, on the reverse strand, counting down.
CCGAAGCGTCAACGGTCACGCCATAAGCCTCGGGATAGATGCGCGTCGAGAACACGAGCGCGCCATCGTTCACAAACACCTCGACCGACGAGACATCGCCAACAATGCGCACGTTACGAACCTCGTCGACGGGCTCCCAGCGCACGGTACGACCGCAGCCGGCAGAAGCGCGACCCTCATCGGTAAATCGCATCTCAAAGCGCGCGGGCAGTTCGCCCTCGGCGGGCACAAACGCCAGTTTCAGCTCGCCATCAACGGTCGCGGCAAACGCGCCATCGACACCGTCGACAACAACGTCAAAGCAGGTATCGCCGACAACCCCCAACGAGCCCTCCCCCACACGCACCGAGGCATAATGGAGCTCGATCTCGCGTGTCGGCTGCTGCAGCACCACGCCATCGTCGCCGGCCGTAAGCTCGCGCGGCACCGTCATGCAGTGCTGCCAGCCGCACGCCACGGTGGAGTCGTTACCATAGGTCGGCTCATCGGGCATGCCCATCCAGCCAATCAGAATGTGGCGATTATCCTCGGCCGTGAACTCCTGCGGAGCATAGAAGTCAAAACCGGCGTCCCACAGGCGGAACTCACCCAGCCCATAGGCATCGTCACCACCGGTAATGTCGCCCGTTACAGGCATGTAGCCAGCAGCGTATACGTTGCCGCGGTCCCAACGACCGCCCTCGAGCCCCTGGGGGGAGAAGGACAGCCACTTCGCCGGTACACCGCCATCCGACTCAAGCTCAAGGTATCCCGGGCACTCCCACATAAAGCCAAAGCGCTCGGGCGTAGACACACGGCTCTCGAGCTCCCAGCTCATCATGTCCGCCGAACCGTACACCAGGATCTCACCCACATCGCGCCCGGCACCCTCGCCGTGCATGGCGCAAAATCGACTATCGACATGCGGCCCGTCCACGCGACGACGCGCGCCCAGCACCATGTGGTAACGTCCATCATCATCGCGCCACACCTTGGGGTCACGCACGTGGCAGGTCAAATCCTCGGGATAATCCTCGGACGCCAGCACCACGCGCTTTTGGCTGAACTCCCGACCGGCAAGGCCATCAACGCTCTCGACATAAACAGTATCGGCGCGGCGGCCGGTATTGACGTAGTCGTACGTGCCGTCTGAATCGGAAAGCTTAACGTTGCCCGTGTACAACACGCGAATGCGACCGTCCTCGGCAAGCGCGGAGCCCGAATACACACCGTGGCAATCGAACGGCTCGTCGGGCAGCAGCGGGGCGCCAACGTAGTCCCACGTCATAAGATCGCGACTCGTCGCATGGCCCCAGGCCTTTACACCGCCCTCGACATCAAACGGCGCATACTGAAAATAGGCATGGAACACGCCACCCGCCTGGCAGAGACCGTTGGGGTCGTTGAGCCAACCCGCCGGCGGCATAATATGGAAGCGTTGGCCATACGCGCCATGACCGCACTCAGAGGCGGCGGCGTCAACAGCGGCGACCAGCTTTGCGAGGTCGCGACCAAGTGCATTAGACATATCAAAGTCCTAACGGATCGAAAGTAACAAGGCGCCAGAGGTCGGCACCAGATACGGGAAACGCCCGCGAGCATACAACCCGCGGGCACCCCTCAATCAAAAGCTCTTAGGCCTGCTCGGAAGCCTTGGGCTCATCCTTGTACAAGACAAACGAGATAGCAAAGGACACGACCGCGGCAACCGCGAACATGATCGCGTACTGCACGGGCTGGGCCAGGCACAGCAGGATACCGAAGATACCGGTAACGCCCGTGCCGGAGGCAGCCAGCGAAGTGAGCGCGCAGACCAGGGCACCGCAACCGCCGCCGATGCAGCCGGCGATGAAGGGCTTAAAGAAGCGCAGGTTCACACCAAAGATGGCAGGCTCGGTAATGCCCATGAAGGCGGACAGGGCCGAAGGAAGCGCCAGACCCTTGATCTTGGCATCGCGGGTCTTAAAGGCAACGGCGAGTGCGGCGCCACCCTGAGCGATGTTGGCAGCACTGGCGATGGGCAGCCAGTAGGTCACGCCGTACTGGGCAAGCTGGCCCAGGTCGATGGCGGTGTACATCTGGTGGATACCGGTAACGACCGTGGGGGCATAGAACAGGCCGACGATAAAGGAACCGATGCCGAAGGGCAGGGTCAGAAGGGCCTGAATCAGACCGAGGATGGCGTTCTCGGCCCAGACAAAGATGGGGCCGACGGCAACGAGAGTCACGAGCACGGTCACGAACACCGAGACAAGCGGAGTCACAAAGAGATCGAACATCTCGGGAACGATCTTGTGCAGGCGCTTCTCGAGGAAGGCGAGAATGGCGCAGGCGATGACGATGGGAATCACATGGCCCTGATAGCCGACCCACTCAAAGCTGTACACGCCGGGAATGACGGTGACCATGGTCTGCACGCCCTCGGAGGCAACCGTATAGGCGCTCTGCAGCGAGGAGTTGATGAATGCACCACCGACGACGGCGCCCAGATACGGGTTAGCGCCAAAGGCCTTAGCGGCGGAGTAGCCGATCAGGATCTGCAGAATGCCAAAGGACGTGCCCGAGACCAGGTCGGCGATCTTGTAGATAAAGTTATTAGTGTCGAGCGCGATAAAGCCGTTGGAGGCCATAAAGTTGAGGGCACTCATAATGCCCAGCAGCAGACCCGAAGCCACGATAGCGGGGATGATAGGGACAAAGACGTCGCCAAGCACCTTAATGGCACGCATAAAGATGTTCTGCTGCTGCGCCGCGGCCTCCTTGACCTCGGCCTTGGTGGCAGCCTCGACGCCGCTGAGCGCGATGAACTCTTCGTAGACCTTGTTGACGGTGCCGGTGCCAAAAATAATCTGGAGCTGGCCCTGAGCCTCAAAGACGCCCTTGGCGCCGTCGATATTCTCGAGGGCCTCCGTGTCGACCTTGGCGTTATCGGCAATCACCAGGCGCAGACGTGTGGCGCAGTGTGCGGCCGAAACAACGTTGTCGGCGCCACCGATATTGTCGAGCACCTCTTGGGCTGATTTGCGGTAGTCCATGACTTCCCTTTCCTCCAACGGGCGCATCTGCACCCGGCCATCTTTGACACTTACACTGTAATCGTTTTCAGTCTCATATGTCTGTAATCGTTTTCACAGTAGGGTGAACGGTAGGAAAAAGCCGGCGAAAGGTAGTTTTAAAGCAAAAAGAGGCGGCTCAGAGACAGGCAGACGTGCCCAAAGCCTAGACATTCATAAGCTGATGGCCGAGCTTGAGCGTCTTTAGACCACTCTCCCCCTCCACGCCATCGAGCGTGTTGAGCAACATATTGGTCGCCTCGACGCCACTGGTCAGGTAGCCATAATGCACGGTGGGAATGCCGCCCGTCAGCGCGCGCAAAAACGCGTTGTCGCCAAAACCGCTCACGCGGTGTATGCCCTCGCCCATACCGCGAACCTCATCGATGGCACGCAGCGCGCCCGCCGCCATGGTGTCGGTCGCGCAGGCGACAAACGAAACATCGGGGGCATCGGCAAGCAGCTCGCGCGCAGCGCGATAGCCCGAGTCGAGCGTAAACGAGCCCAGGCGAATCAAGGCAGCATCGAGTGGGTTACCCGCGGCGCGCAAACCGGCTTCAAAACCGCGGCGGCGTTCATAACCAGCCGCGCGGTCTTCTTCGGTAACTCCAATGTAGGCAATCTTGCCGTCCACGCGACCCGCAAGCGCACGGCCCAGCTCAAAGGCAGCCTCGTAATCGTCGTGATAGACGCACGCCGCACCCTCGACATGCTGGCCGATCAACACAATGGGCACACGGCACGACTCAATCGCGCGACGGTGCTCGTCGGTGATCATGGTTGCCACCAGCACAATGCCATCGACCGGGTGGTTTTGGAATAAATCGAGGTACTCGAGCTCGCGATCGGGGGCGTTATCGGTATTGGCAAGGAGCATCTGGTAGCCACGGCGACCGAGCACCTGGCCAATACCGGCGGTAATGCGGCTCACGGATTCCGAGTTGATCTTGGGTACGATGACGCCGATGAGCTTGGTGGAGCCGGTGCGCAGCGCACGAGCCTGACTAGAACGCACGTATCCGGTCAGCTCAATCGCCTGCTTAATGCGCTCGGCCTTGTCCGCCGATATGTACCCACCATTGAGGTAGCGCGAGACGGCGGCGCTCGAAACGCCGGCCAGCTCGGCCACATCTTTCATCTTTACCACGAGCACCCCTGTCATTGAAATCGCTTTCACCATAATACCCGTGAAGACGGCATCCGAACAAAATCGGCCCACCCAGGTCGAGCAAACGTCAGCGAGCGGGCAACTGCCGTGGCGAGGTGCCGCGAAAGAGGAGCGAAGCGTACTTTATGTACGCGAGCGACGGTTTGAGCGGCAGATCGCCCGGCAGATGCCCGCGCAGCGTCGAGCGGTCCGGCGTTTATTAAAACGCCGGAACATAATTAGCCGTGGTACTCGCCGTTGTACTGGATGAGCGTCAGATCCTCCACGCCATCGAGTGCGCGGATGGCGTCGGCATAGGGCATGTCAACGCCGTCCGAGAAGAGCTCGACGGCCATCTCGACTTTGTCGCCGCGCATGGTCTTGGACTTGACGGTGAACTTGGTGCGCCCAAATGCACGCACGATATCATCGCCGGTGGTCTGGCCCGTGTAGTGGATGACCATCATGTACACGCGCGCCTTGTCCTGGTGGCTTGCAAAGCCGGCAATCATCGCCACGATGACCACCGCTGTGAGCCCCACGAGCGCATACATGCCGGCGCCCGCCGTAATGCCCGTGGTAATGGCCCAAAACAGATACAGCAGGTCAAGCGGGTCCTTGACCGCTGTACGGTAGCGGACGATAGACAGAGCACCGACCATACCGAGCGAGATGACCACGTTGGTCGAGATCGCGAGCGTGACCATGCAGGTGAGCACGCACATGCCCACGAGCGTCACGGCAAAGCTGCGCGAATACACCACGCCGGTAAAAAAGCGCTTGTACACGTAATAGATCAGGATGCCCATGGCAAGCGCCACGAGCAGCGAAAGGCCAATCTTGGCAGGGTCGACCTGGCCAAACGCCTCCAAGACGGAGTTCTTAAAAAAGTCCCTGGTGCTCATGGTCTAAATATCCCCTCGGTTCTCAAAATCCGATTCCCAGTAGTTAAAACCGCGCAGGTAGGCGGTCTTTTCGTAACACAGGCAGTACTTGGAGACCGCCGTAAGCTCGGCCGCGCCCGGCGGCACCATATCGCGCACCAGCTGCGGGCAAAACTCCGTAAACTTGACCTCCATCACCAGCTTGCCGGGCTCCAGAACCGGCAGCACGGGCAGCGTCGCGTCAAAGATGTCAAAGCTACCCACCGCGGCACGAACGTTCATGTCAAACGTAATGCGCACGGTGCCCTCATCCATCACCCACGGCTCGCGCTCGTAGTCCACGATGGTCCGCGGGCGCATCATGTTGCAGATACACTCGATGTAGAAGTAGCGGCAGAGCGGATAGGGACTCCTTAGCAAAAAGCCGTAGTCGCCAGCCAGAATCTGCTCAAACTCGCCACGCGTGAGCGGCGCGTCCTCCTTGTAGATCCAGCTGCCGTACTTCTTTTTGCGCTCGAGCTTAATCACCTTGTCGCTGCCGTTATAAATGCGTACGCGATACTTTTTGCGCATGAGAATGCCGGCGTCTTTTTCCTCGTAGGCCGAGTTGCAGTAGTCGTCAAAGTACAGGCTGCGAATGGTGTAACCGCCCGCCCGCGCATGCTTGTCCAGCTTAAACACCGGCGCCATGCGACAGGCGAGCGCGGCGTGCTCGCCCTCGTTAATGAGATATTTGAGCTCGTGGCGGTAACGCTCCTGCGTGGCACGCACAGGCGGTGCCGCCAGGCGCTCAAGCAGCGCGCTAGCCCTCCTCATACGTATCCTCTACGACCTTACCGCCGTCTTTCACGTAAAAACACTTCATGCCGTAGTGCTTGCCGTCGTCGGTCACATAGTAGTCAAACGCATCTTGCGTAAAGCCGTCGGAGTTGGTGGCTCGCACGCGCACAAAATACTGGCCGGTATCGGGCGCATCGCAGGTCACCTCGGGAAGCAGCACGTCCTCGGCCTTAAAGAACACGTCGCTTATGGCATAGTCGCGCGCAAGCTCTACGGTGTAGCGAATGTCGCGCGCCTCAAAGTCGTAGGACGCATCCCAGTTAATGCGCAGCTTACCGTTATCGATCTGCGGCACGCCGATGTAGAACGGCATAGGCTTTTTAAAACTCTCGCGAAAGCTCTTGTAGTTCTCCTCGATCTCGGAGGGAATCGCCGCGGCGATCTGCTCGTATTGGTCCTTGGTGACAGGCAGATTGTTGATATCGGGCGAAGCAAAGACCAGGGATTCAGTCAACTCGCGGTAGTGCTCGATCATCTTGCTCAGGCGAGTCTCGGTCAAATACGAGCGCAAGTCCTTGACGGCAGGGTCGAGTTCGCTGCGGAACGACTTGCTGCGCAACGCGCGGTTAAACAGCACGTTACCCCAGTAGTTGCTTGCGCCGCGCTCCCAGCTCGCGTAGTCCGAAAACCCGGTAAGAGAAAGCTCCAGCTTACGCAGCATGCCGTCGTTATCCCAATCCAGGATATACCAGACCTTGGAGTTAAGCGGGCTGTACAGATAGCAGTTACGGTTCTGCGTATCGCAGTTGCCCGTCAGAATCTGAAACGCCAACCAATAGACCAGGTTCTCGGTATCAAAGTAGGTGTCGAGCACGTCGTCGATCTTTTGCGATTCGTCGTTGAGCGCATCGAGCATCTCGATGAGCTTGGTGTGGTCCGAATCGCCCTTAATCTCGAGCATGCCCTCAAAGTTTGCCTGGTTGTAGTCGGGATCATCGGCAAGCTTAATAGTGTCCTCGTAGCGATGGAAATCGAAGCTGTTCACCTTGTACAGATGCCCGTTCTTATCCAAGCCGTGCGCCTTAAGCGCCGTCTTGTTGAGCTGCTCCACCTGCGTAAACAGGCCGTAGTCCTCAAAGGTATCGTTGGACTTTTCGGTCTGGTCGCACACCCACAGATGCACAAACTGCGTGCGAAGGCCCATCATCTGGGGAATCCCGCGGATAAGGTCGTAGGCCATCTTGTTGCGAAAACGCATACCCTCGCTCATGTGCTTGTTGAGCGCAATCGCGCGCTGTTGGCGCCAGGTACCCTTGCCCTTTTTGAGCTCCACCTTGTAATTCTTTTGCGAGTTCATGCTCGATGTCTGGCCGCGCACCTGCACGGTGGCATTGGGCGCTTCCTCGCCATAGCCAACCTCGCCGGCCACCGGGCCGTCTTCGTCGCCCGCCTGCAAAAGCCCCATTACCTGATAGCGCGTCACGCCCATGTCGGCGTAGTCATACACCGAGTACGTATTGATCTCGGCCCAGCTATGATCGGTGTTCTCGGAGCTGTTACCGCGCGAGACCGTCAGGTACATGGTCACAATGCCCGAGTCGTCGTAGACCTCGTACAGCTCGTCCTTATCGCGCAGGTGCTTGGACTGGTCGGAGGCCTCGGCCTTTTTAATCTTGTCCTGCTTTTTGACCTTTTTGGTCGAGGAGTCTTCCTGCACCGAGCAGCCCGAAAGCAACAGCGCACCGGCAGCCGCCTCAAACAGGCAACGGCGAGACATCATCCTATCGGTCATCAGAACCTCCCCAATGGTTGCGATACACGTGAACTGCTGCGCGCTCAAACGCACCATGTGGCTCACCCTTATGGCGACCTTCCTCATAGCGCTGCTCGGCACGGTCGAGCAAGCGGCCCAGCTGTGTAAACCAGCCCGTCTTGTCAGTCGCCACAATGGGCTGCTGGCTCAGGATACGATACGGCAAGTTGGCGGTATAGGTATCGAGCCGCAGCAGCGCCACGATAAAAAACACCGCTGCACCCAACAAAAAGCCAAAGCCGTAAAACTGCTGCGGCAAGAGCAGAGAAACGGCAGTCGCCAGCCCGGCCACACCAGCAAACAGCCCCGAGGCCAGCACGGCCCCCTTGTAGTCGGTAAAGTACAGCAAGATGAGCAACACCGTATTGCCCACGGCATACAGGCCATAGCCCACGCATAACGTGCGGAAATACCCGTGCATCAGGTTGTTAAAGCCCAACGGTAGGGCCGACAGCACCGTGGTCTCGAGCGAGATGACCGCCGCCGTCACAAACAGTTGCTTGAGCGCACAAAAGCGCAGTTCTCGGTTGAGCGTGGCAAGCATTTCCTCCTCGGCCACCACAATGTCGCCCACCACGCCGCCGTCGTTGAACAGGCTGTAGTAGTCGCGGTAGCGCGGATAGAAATTGACCTCGACCGAGACCACAAAGTTGACGGACGTGACCAGGATCGTCAAAAACGCGATGAGCGCCGGCACATCGTGGTAGGGCGCACCATAAAACAAGCCCTTGACCTGCACGCCAATGGGACCGGCCCAAATTATCACCAAGTGCGCAAAGAGGCCCAGGTTGGTAAACAAGCCCGTGAGCGCCAACGGAATAAACCGATCAAGCCACCGTAAAAAGAGCCAGGGGCTGCAGTCGCTCTGCGGAAAATACCGGTACAGCAGCACCACGTCCCAGGCGAGCATGACGCCGTAGCCCAGAGCAATTGACGCCAAAAGGCCCTCGACCGGCGGCAGTCCCAGCGCCAGCGCGGCCAAGGCGCACAGGCACGCCACGCCAATGGCAGCCGCAAAGCTGCACAGGATACCGCGGTAATCCTTGATGGCCGTGAGGTAACTCATGCCGTTCCAGTTGACGATCATAATATTGAACAGCCACAGGCATAGCAGCCCCTGCAGCAGCGTGGCGCCCGAGAACAGCAGAAAGACACCGTAGAGCACCGTGCCCGCAACGAGCATGACAGCATTGGAGCCCCAAAACGAGGGCAGAATCTCATCCTCGCGCTCGGCAAACAACATATCAGCCAAAAAGCGCGTGACCGGCATGGAGAAAAAGCTCGTGAGCGTAAGCGAGGCCAGCAGTGTGTAGGTCACCATGCACACCAGCAGATCCTGGTTGGCACGGCCCACACCCCACAGACTGCACAGCACCAAGATACCCACCTGCAGCAGCACGCCCAACAGCATGGGACCCGTGCACACAATGCCGGCGTAGCCGTAAGCACGCATCGTGGCAAACAGGCCCTTGCGCCTAAACAGGCGCTTGAGCTCAAAACCAATTCCGGCCACCGGCTACTCCCCCTCTCTGGGCAGGTCAAACGCTTGCGCCGTCTCGTCGTACAGCGCGCGATAGTTGGCGAGCATCTGCTCGTGCAAAAAGTACGTGGCAACGCGACGCTGGCCGCGCTCCCCCATCTCAATGCGACGAGCGCGGCTTGTGCACATGCGTTCCATGGCATCGGCCAAGCCCTTGCGATACATAGGCGGCGTCACAAAACCCGCCACGCCAAAGTCGTCGCCCGGGGCACCTTCGAGAAGCTCGCGACAGCAGCCCACCTCAGTCGTCACGCAGGGACGGCGCGCTGCAAGCGACTCCAGCACGCTAAGCGGCTGGCCCTCGGAGATGCTCGTCAAAATGGTAAAGTCGAGCTTTTCCATGTACTCGACCACGTTGACTCGGCCGGTAAAGATCAGGTCGCGCACGCCCAGGGTTTCGACCAGCGCGTGGCACTCGGCGCCGTACTCCTCGTCGTCCACGCCGCCCATGATGTGCAGGCGCACCTTGGGCAGGCGCTCGTGCAGCTCAAAGAAGGCATAAATCATGGTCTTGACGTCCTTGATGGGCGCCAGACGCACTACCGCGCCAATGTCCACCCAGCCGTCATCGGGCTTTAAGGGGATGTCCTTAAAGCGGTCGAACTGGATGCCGTTGGGGATGACCAGGCATTTGTCCGCATCGCAGCCCATATCGATCTGCGTCTTGCGGGCGTTATGGAACAAACTCGTCACACGGAAGGCGCGGCGGTAGATCTCCTCCGAAAGCAGATAGAAAAAGCGAATCCAGCGGTCCTTAAACGACGGCACCACCCAATCGGCGCGAATGATCTCTTCCTCGCGCTCGCGGGTATAGATGCCATGCTCGGTCAGCAGCACCGGCGCATGGGAAACGCTTGAGCCCAGGCAGGCGAGCAGGCCACCGTAGCCGGTCGAGATGGCATGGTACACATCGGCCACCGGCACCTCGCTGCCCAACAGGTAGAGCACGGGCAGCAACATGGAGCGCATGGTGTGGAATGCATCGGCAAAGGGCGTGTAGGGATACTCGGCCAGGCACACGTCGCGAAAGATATCCATAAACGTGCGGCTCTGCAAAAACGAGAGCGGATGCACGCGACGGCGGTGGAAGATATCGAATAACACGTCCCAGTCCGGATTGGAGAGCGACACCAGACGGCGTAGCGCCTCGCGCTCACGATCGTTAAAACTGGCTTCGTGCTGCTCGCCCGAAAGCCGCAGGGCATCGTCCAGGAACACCTCGTGCACCTCGACCACGTTGCCGGGCAGCTCGTAGACAAACTTGCCACGGTCGGCAGCATGCGCGCCGATCACCCACAGCACAAACTTGTGCTCGGGCATGGCCGTAATGTAGCCATGCATCCAGGTAGATACGCCGCCGTGCACATAGGGGTAGCAACCCTCGAGCACCAAGCAGATTCTCATTTATCGCCACCCTCCTTGCGCTCGATCGTCACGGTCTTATCATTTGCCTTGAGCAGATACAGATTGCCCGTAAGGTGCGTCAGTTCGCCACCCGTCACCGCACCCGGCTCGCCATTATTGGCGCGGAACATGAGCCACGCCTCGTCGTGGAAATTGCCCAGGCTGAGCGTCCAGGCATCCGCGCTGGTATCCACGCTCACCGTCACGGACGAAAAACGCTGGATGGCACCGGAGCACTCCGACGCCGTCTGGTGCCGCAGGTCGGGCGCAGATTTGGTAAGCCACTCCAGGAAGTCGACCAGGCCACCCTTGTAGACCTCCCAGCCCTCCTTGGCTCCGCGATCGGGGTCCAAAAGGTCGTCCGGGTGCATAAAGTGCGTGCTCACGTAGTGCATGTTGAGCTCGGACACGGCTGCCAGGCGCATATAGGAATCGTCGACCATGCCGCCCGAAACAACACGTGGCTGCTCCACAATGCCATCGCTCGCCACGCCAAACTCCTGCACGTACGGCAGGTCGGTGCCATCCTCAAAATACGTACTGGCGATGGTCTTAATGCGCGGAACGTCTGTGCCGATAAGCTTGCGCGCGCGGGCCGAAAGGATATTCGACGGCGGCACGTAAACCGAGCCATGAGCGTTGGGCAGGACCTCGTCCTGAAACGCGATAAGTTCGTTGAGCGAAGCGACGAGCGTCTCTTTGTTCTTCCAGGTCTTGTAGACGTACAACGTACCATAGTCGGTGTCCCAGAGCGCCAGAGGCTGATGGTTGTAGCCGTGAAAGCCCAGCTCTCCGCCCATCTGCAGCAGCATGCCGCCAAAGTAGCGGAACTGCGTGGTATCGGGTTGGCGCGCGGGCTCGGTCTGGTTGACCGCGTCCTCGTAGTTTTCGATCATCACGCCGGTATAGCGAATGCCGTATTTTTGCGCGAGCTTTTGCAGATCGGGCCACCAGACCTTGGTGTAAAAATCGGCAATGGAAAGGCCGTAGTCACGCTTGATATAAGTGCCATCGCCCGAGGGCACGGGGCTAGGAAAGTCGTCCAAATAGAACACGGCGCTGTTGATGACCGGATAGGCCGTGGCATCACCCAGCAGGCTGATCGCCGCGGCGTAAAAACCGCGCATGACCTTGTCATAGATACCGATATTGCACACCACGGTGCGCCCGCTACCGCAGTCATTAGACCAAATGAGCGGGGCGCCCGCATCGCCAGTCTTAGCCCACTCACGCGCCGTCTCGCGCAGCGAAACCGAAAGCGACGAATCAAAGGGGTCCGAGAGCTCGTAGCGCTCTCCTCCGCCCAGCATAAAATCCTCGCTCGGCACAATGCTTTCGGCTTTTACATAGTCATATCCGGCCGATTCAATGCCAAGCTTGGGGGCAATCGCTTGCAGATAGCTCGAGTTATCCGGCGGCATGGCGAGCATAAGCGAACCGCCGGCACTCACCCAACTCATAATGTCGCTCAGGTGCGTACCGAGCCCATCGAGCGACGGCATGAGCAAAATCACGCGATCGAAGGAGGTCAGCGAGGGAAAGGCATCCGCACCATCCAAGGCAAGGTCCACGTCGCGGTGCGCAATCTTCATGTCGAGCAGGATCTGGTTGAACTGCTCCTTTACGTCCTCGACGCCAGCTTGATCGGAATCGGTAATGACCAGGCACGAGGGCTTTTGGCCAAAGATTGCCGAGGAGGCCGGCACCGCATCGTTGGCGGCAAGCATGCCCAGCTTGTGCTGTCCAGCGCTGTACTGCACGCCGGCACGCTCCACCAGCAGCACGGCGGCCATGACGATAAATACAGCCCACACTACGAGCAGCCCCATCCAACGAAAGCGGCCTGCACGGTCGCGGATATGTTGCACCACGCTCATCTGGCCTCCTCCCCGTCGCGCCAAAACGCCAACTGTTCGCGGTTGGCGGCACTCAAATACACATGCTGATTGTCGATCGCATCGATCACACGGTGGACCTCGTCACCGTCGCGGCGCATCACGGCCAGGCGCAGGCAAAGCATCCAAACCTCCTGCTCGTCGGGCACGTCGAGCACCAGCTGGTCGGTCACGGCCTGCGCCTCGTCGATCTGCCCGACATCGGCCAGCGCCGTCGCGTATCGAATGCGCAGCTCAAGGGTATCCTCGCGCTCGCAGCGACGCGCAAGCAGGCGCGCGTACTATTGGCGCTGAATCTGAGCCACGCGCCCCTCGGCCAAGCCCGAGCCTAAGCATTCACCAAGAAAATCGCAGTATTCGTTGAGGTTTTGCGCGCTCGGGTCCGTCTTAAAGGCACGCTCCAGCTGCTGCAGTTTAAGGTCGGACTCCTTGGAGATCTGCGCCACCGCCGTCGCGGCATAGTGCGCCACCTCAACGTCGTCGTTAAGCTTAGCCGCCTGCAGCTGCGCCAGGTACGCGTCGGGCTCCTCGGTGAGCATGGAGAGCATTAGGCGGCGCCGGTATGCCGGGTCGTTGACGATGAGCGCCTCCTCGAGCGGCACTACGCCTGCATCAGCATCACGTTCGTGCACCAGGATGCTGCGATGCAGGTCGTCGTTGAAGCGAAGCGACTCCAGCGCAGACTCTTTCAGTCCCTCGCCAAACACCGCGCTGCAGACCGATAGCAGAACAACCAGCAACGGACCCCACAGCGGCACCAGCACTATCACAGCCAGCATGTGCCCGCGCACTGGCAGCAGGCCCAGCTTCATAAGCGTCCACAGCATCAGGCAAACCAGCGCATGAATCAGCAGCAAGACGGCAGCAACGACAAGCGAGATCAAGCGGCGCCCCCCTCACCGTCACCGGTGTAAGAGATGCGCTGCAACAGCGCCACGATGTCCTCGCCGTCGACGGGCTCCACCGCAATATGCTTTGCGCTCAGGCGCTCGCGGATGATGGGCAGATCGCACGCCTTTGCCTGACGCATAAGCAGGTAGAGCACGTCGCCGTCGACCAAGCCCGCCGCGTCGCTCTCGCGGATTGCCGACCCAATTGCGCCCACCAGCTCGCCGACAGGCTCCATGCCCGGTACCACGCGCAGGAGCAAAAAACTCCCCATCTTGCTATCTGCCAGCGCCTGCGCCGCCGCGAGCTCTTGGCCAAAGGCAGCCTGCTTGAGCACGCAAGTGCCTTCAACGCAGCGTTTATCCTGCGCCACCGCCTCATAGTCAAAGGCACGGCCCAGCGCGCTTTCGACCAGGCCGCACAAGATGCGGAACAGGTTTTGATAATAGAGGGTCATTTGGTTTTCGGCCGCACGACGCACAAAGATCAACACGGCGGGTGCCCCGTCGCGCTCGATCGTGTATCCAAACATGGGAAGCCCCGGCGTCAGCTCGCGGTTCACCCACAGGTTCGAACGCCCCCCGTCGCCCAAAAGAGGTGCAAGCTGCTCGAGCGTGAGCGAGCGTGCGGCATCTTCGGCAATCGCGGGACTTGCTGCCACCAGGCGTGCAAATGCCCCGCCCGAAACATGGTAGATCGCCACCGAATCGTTCTCGAGGATCTCGCCCAGAAGCTCGCAGCACTTGCGATAGATGTCGCGTGGGTTGAGTACGTCGAGCTCCTGCGTCACGGCAAAGATCTTGCCAAAGCTGTCGTGGCGACCCACAATCTGGCGCCTGTACGCGCGCTTGTCCTCGATCGCGTCGTGGTAAAGCTGTGTGAGGAACGTATTGCGATTACGCACGAGCTCGTTTTGATCGCGCTCCGCCCTAATGGCTTCGCTGTTGCGCAGCTGCACATAGCCGCACACGGCACCCACCACAAAGTACGCAATAAACGGCAGCCAGTTGGACGGCTCGTAAAAGAGACCCTGGAAGGTATAACCGTACTGAGTAAAGTAGCTCGCGGCCAAACCCACCGACGCCAGCAGCGCCGCAACCAGGCCAAAATCGAGCCCATACAGCGTGCCGATCAGTACCACGTACAGCAGGCGGTAGTCGAGCACGTTAAGCTGAGCAGACTGCGAAATCACCAGCTCCAGGCCCTCAAAGAGCACCCAGGCCAGCGCGGTCTCCAGGCATTTGATGGGCAGTGTCCGCCCGCGCATGCGGTCGATGGCGGCACGCAGCGGATGGCGCTTGCCCGCGAGGGTCTGCTCCCAGCGGGCGTGTATGGTCGAAAGATCGCGCAGCACGTCATAGCGCTGGAACCACCCGTAGCGCGTGCGGACGGTATCGCTCGGAGCAATGGAGACGACGGCGTCCCCGTCGTAGGTAATGTCGAGCCCCGGGAACAAGCCCTTGAGCGCCTCGCCCAGGTCTCCCACGGTGTGGGCAAAGCTATCCGGAACCTCGAGTTCCTCGAATGTGGCATCCCAGCTGTCGAAGATGCGACGCACCAGAACGGCCAGCTCCTCGGCGCAGAGGGCACCGAGCGGTGAGTCCGCCCCAGCCCTCATGACAGCAGAGCCTTGCGAGCACGCCTCGAACAGCGGGGTCAAAATCGGGTCTTCCAGCGTGGGCGAGGCGGTGTACAGATACGGCACGCGCAAGATCTTGGCCTGAATGCCGTCGCGGACCGCATAGTAGCGGCACAGGTCGTTGGCCGCACGGGCAATGATGCCCTTGCCGTTTTGCCCCGCAACGTCCACTCCCATGGGACCAGTCACAAACAGCAGCTGAATCTGGCGACCCATGCAAGCTCGAAAGACGGAGCGCAGCAGCTCGATGTCGCCAACGGCCTCGGTATGCGGCGTGAGATAGGTAGAGAGGTAGACCACACGGTCGAATTCGTAAGCCTGGTCCAGGTGCTGCAGCAGCTCTTTCCAAGACGCATGGAGCGACGACCCGTCGCGGCGCGCCTCGTTGGCCGCCACGACCTGAACATGGTCACCGGGAAACGCCTTGGCACAAAAGTCGTCATCGACATACGCGGTATTGCCAACAACCAGCACTTCCACCGTGCGCTCCCCCTCCCCAAATTTAGCTTTTGCCATGGTAAACATGCGTATTGTACGCTGTCAATGTAGGCCAAAGGCAACTTTAAAGCTGTTTTAAGAACTTTTTCAGACGGGAAGCGACTCGCGCCTGAGCCAGAGAGCCCTACACGTGCCGCTGCACGGCGGAGAAAGGCGAATCCACTACCCCTCAGGCATAATTCCTGAGCAAAATCAAGCAGAGCACACGGCTTTTTGCGCCACTTTAAGACGTAATCGGGATGTGGCGAGAGGCCAAATTCGGAAGTGCGGGGAAAACCAAAGGAATGCTGACCAGACCCCCGTTTTAGGCTTCCGCGACCTGCGGTTTTGATACAAAAAAACCGCGTTGTGCTCGAAGGTTTTCGATTTTTCCCCGCACTTCTGTAATTACATCTCTGGATCGAGGGCGCAGGCAATGGTGACGACATCCACGATAGCGCCCCCCTATGCCTGATACCAAAATCGTTCCATAGGGACCCGTTTCCCAATGGGATGATTCTTCACAAAGGGCATTAAGGCGCATGAGAACATGGTAGAGGCAAGCAAGCGCGCTTCCACGTTTTCGCCCATGGTGACCACGGTATAATCCAACGAGACAAGCAACGAACGGGAAAGGCAGCGCGGATGAACCTGGGCAGCGAGAGCGAGACCGTCGAGTTCAAGAAGTCCACTGGCGAGCATAAAGAAGCACTGCAAGCCATCAGCGCCATGCTGAACAAGCACGGCCGCGGCGAGCTCTACTTCGGCGTGAAGGACAACGGCGATGTCATCGGCCAGGATGTCAGCGACGCAACGCTGCGCCAGGTGACGTCGTGGGTGTCCGACAAGATCGAGCCCGCGGTGTTCCCGACGGTCGAGTGCCTCGACGCCGATGATGGGCTGCGATACATCAAAATTGCCTTCTCAGGTGCCGACGCCCCCTACTCCGCCGACGGACGCTACTTCACCCGCGTGGGGACTTCGAACAAAGCGCTGTCGGCCTCGGAGCTGAGCGCCATGGTCGTCAAGCGTGAGCGCGCCCGTAGCCCGTGGGACTCGCTGCCGTCCGGCAGGCCCGTCTCCGACGCCGACGAGCAGGCGGTGCGTGACTTCGTCGCGCGCGGCGGCAGGGCCGGACGCGTGGGCGGCGGGTTCGCCGGCGTGGAGGACACCTTGGCAAGGCTCGACCTCGTCGCGCCCGACGGCAGCCTAAGAAACGCCGCGGTGGAGCTGTTCTGCGAGGGATCCGACACCTACCCCAGGATGAAGCTGGGGCTTCTGGGCGGCAACACCAAGGCCAAGATCCTCGACCTGCGCCGCGAGTGCGGCACCATGCTCAAGCTGCTCGACTTCGCCGAGTACTTCGTGACGTCGAACATCAGGCGCGAGTTCGTCATCGGCGAGACGGGCATGTACCGCAAGGAGATCCCCGAGATCCCGGCCGAGGCCATCCGCGAGGCGGTTGCCAACGCGCTGTGCCACCGCGACTACACCACCGGCACCGCCGTCGAGGTCAACGTGTTCATGGACACCGTCCAGATCGTGAGCCCGGGCCTGTTCCCCGAGGGCGACTCGCCGCAAGAGCACCTAGACGGTACCGCGAGCGAGTTCGGCCTCCGAAACCCCGCGATCGCGCGCACCCTGTTCCGCGCCGGCGTCATCGAGCAGTACGGCACGGGCATACCGCGCATCAAGGAGGCCTGCGAGGCAGCCGGCGTGAGGTTCCGCTTCGAGCAGACCGTCAACAGCACCGTCGTCGTCTTCGAGCGTCCTGGGTTACAGAAAGCGGCCTTCAGGAGAACCGCGGCCGACAACCGACCGCTCCTCAGCGAGCGCGAACGAGCAGCGATGGCAATTGCCGCCGCTCAGGGGAAAATCACGACCTCCGACCTCGCGCGGGAGTCCAATGTCGGTAGGAAAACGGCCTCGAAGACTCTGAAAGACCTTGCCGGGCGAGGCCTGTTGGAATGGGTAGGGAAAAGCCCGAAAGACCCGCACCAGTTCTACAGGATGCCAAGCGAAGTTTGAGGCTGCAGGTCCTAGCCGGGAAACAGGCCCATTGCGTTTGCTGCCCTCCCCCTGCTGGGCACTACTGAGTAATCTACTGGGCACTGCTGAGTAATCTACTGAGTAGTGCCCAAGCGCGAGTTGGCAAGTCCGCCGAAGCCCAGAGAAACGGCTCCGAAGAATATACTGACCGCTACTGATCGCGGCATTCGGCAGGCCCGCCGAATGCCGCGGTCTCCCGAGACTAGCAGAGCCGCCCTTATTGTTAGCGCTGCCGAAGCAAGCCCTACTTCAGCAGCAACTTGAATTTTCGTGCGATGAGCCTCCCCGGAGCCAAGAGCCTTTTGCCCTAATCACAACACCGCAATTCAAGCACCGCAGAAAACTCCATTAGCGATGAACCAGCCACTTGAAGACGTGATCAAGGTGCGGCAAGGGGTCAAATTCGGAAGTGCGGGGAAAATCGAAGAAATGCTAACCAGGCCCCAGTTTTCGCTTCCGCGAACTGCGGTTTTGGCGCTAAAAATCGCGTTGTGCTCGAAGGTTCTCGATTTTCCCCGCACTTCCGTAATTACATCCTTGGATCGAGAGTGCAGGCAACAATGACGTCATCCGCGATAGCACCCAACAGTCACGGACGTACAAAAGGCCGTTGCCGGAAGCCTCCATACAACGACTCTTCTTTGCGCGCGCCACGCTCGCAATGCTCCATTAAATGTAACTAATTGATTTGCTATATACCATTCATAATGGCACATAGCAAATCAATTAGTTACATGTGGAGGCAGAACATGAGGGAGTACGTCGAGAAGCAGCTGCACACTAGAGTCGATTGCGAGCCCAACGACGCCTCGGAAATAACGACGCAAAACTCTTTCCGAAAGTGTAGGTGAGCGAAATGGCGACTCATGCATACGATGACCTTTATTCTTATCTAGCCGCATTCAAGAACAGCTCTCTTGCCGAAATAATTGCGTACCTAGAAGAACTGGGGCAAAGGAGGTTCGACGCCTTTATTAGGGGCCTTGCACCCCTTATCCCAATCGAAAAAATCGAAAATCAATCCCTGTTCAATTTTTCTGTTGACTCCACCCTTGAAGGAGGCAAATTCCCCTGCACTGACTATGCCTGTCGAGAGCAAAACATTTACCATTTGGCAAAGTTCTCAGCATTGTATGCAGATAAAACACTGATTCATTGCCCTATAGAATCGGCATTCGAAATGGGGCACGATGATTATGTCTCAGTCGATGAACTTGCATTCGGGATCTATTTGACCATGCGAGTCGAAGACATAGTCAAAGCTGGAATACTCGGATTTTCGAGCAATTACATTCCTCTTTGCAAAGATTGCCTAGCGCGACAAATCGAAAGAGAATCAAAAGC
Organism: Collinsella sp.; assembly: GCA_048244295.1. Lineage (GTDB taxonomy): Bacteria > Actinomycetota > Coriobacteriia > Coriobacteriales > Coriobacteriaceae > Collinsella. The sequence goes on along the minus strand of DBFAZJ010000215.1, from coordinate 207 downwards.
AAAAGGATTGATATCGAGTTATTGGGATGAACTCGTACGACAATTCTGTTCCTCTACCTCGTGCACTGTTAGCGCCGGGCGATTTTAGCCGCTAATAGTCAAACTATTTTGACCAATCCCGGTCACCGAATAATGGCCACCGTGCCTCCCCGCCGCCACTACGCTGGTGGTGCCAACACGCCGGCGTTAGGAGGACCATTGAGGTGA
>DBFAZJ010000214.1:0-2396 GCA_048244295.1 Collinsella sp. | reverse complement strand
ATGCCCGCCTCCTGCGGATCGGCGTGAACGGAGCGAATAGCCTCCATCACCTGCCAGTCGGTATCGAGCGAGCGCCGGTCAAAACGGTTCTGGAACAGATGCCCTGTGCGCCCCGTGCGTTTATTGAACCGCCGCGCGTACGTCAAAAGCAGCCGGTGCATCGCCGCGCTCATCGCGTCCTCGTAATCTGCAAGCACCAGACGCACGTGATTGCCCATAAGGCACCAGGCGATAACCGTCACGCCCGCCTTGCGGCAGCACTCACGCATCAGCTCCAAGAACTCCCACCGGTCTTCATCGCCCTCAAAGATGAGCTGCTTGCCCGTACCGCGGGCACAGACATGGTAAAAGCCGGTAACCGTTCTCCAAACGCGCTGCATGGCGCTCCCTTCGCCGGGATCTGCTTGCCATCCAATACAGCACGATTGAAGCGTGCCATCAAAACATTCACGCAAAACAATTCGCTCGCGCGGCCAAAGGCAGTAAACAGGCGGCGAACGGCACCGTTGCAACAGGTCAACCCCTGCAACGCTTACAAAAGCTGACCAAAAGCTTGCCCAAGACGGACCCCCTCTACGGAAGTGCACGACCACAGAATATAGAGTTAAACCGTTTCAATTGAAAGTTCCGCGCATCTCGCTACGAAAACTGAGCCGTTCGCCGAATATTCCGTGCATTTCGCGGTATTATAGGGGCTGCATGTCATGTCCCTTTCGAAGGGTCGCCCGGCAATCGCCAGCCACGGCCCCCAGACGGGACGCCAACACGATAGAGAGGAGAGGCATGCAGTACTCACAGGAAGTGGAGAACATGTGCCCCGTTGCCAAGGGTGCATACCACGGCCCCGCACCCATCCCCGAGGAGGGCAAGTGGGTCCAGGCTAAGGAGATTTCCGACATCTCCGGTCTTACGCACGGTGTGGGTTGGTGCGCACCTCAGCAGGGCGCCTGCAAGCTCACGCTGAACGTCAAGGACGGCATCATCGAGGAGGCCCTCGTTGAGACCATCGGCTGCTCGGGCATGACCCACTCTGCCGCCATGGCTTCCGAGATCCTTCCCGGTAAGACCATCCTCGAGGCCCTCAACACCGACCTTGTCTGCGACGCCATCAACGTTGCTATGCGCGAGATCTTCCTGCAGATCGTGTACGGCCGCAGCCAGACCGCGTTCTCCGAGGGCGGCCTGCCCGTGGGCGCCTCCCTCGACGACCTCGGCAAGGGCCTTCGCTCTCAGGTCGGCACCATGTTTGGCACCAAGGCCAAGGGCGCTCGTTACCTCGAGCTCGCTCAGGGCTACGTCACCCGCATGGCTCTCAACGACAAGAACGAGATCATCGCATTCGAGTTCCTGAACCTCGGCAAGTTCACCGACGCTGTCAAGGCCGGCAAGACCCCCGAGGAGGCCATCGCTGGCGCTATGGGCCACTATGGTCAGTGGGAGAACGCTGCCAAGTACATCGACCCGCGCACCGACGAGGAGACTCACTCCGTCGCCAGCGTGTTCCCGGTTCACGAGTAGAAAGGGAGGGAAATAACTATGACTGTTACGTTCGAAGGTTACGAGCGCCGCGCTGACAAGATCAACAAGTGCCTCGCCGACAACGGCATCGCCTCCCTCGAGGAAGCTCTGCAGATCTGCACCGACAAGGGCTTCAACCCGCGTGAGATCGTCAACAACACCCAGTCCATCGCCTTCCAGAACGCCGAGTGGGCCTACACCCTCGGTTGCGCTCTCGCTGTCAAGCGTGGCGCCAAGTCCGCTTCTGAGGCTGCCGCCATCATCGGCGAGGGCATCCAGGCCTTCACCGTTCCCGGCTCCGTCGCCGAGGACCGCAAGGTCGGTCTGGGCCACGGCAACCTGGGCGCTATGCTGCTCTCCGACGACACCGAGTGCTTCGCCTTCCTGGCCGGTCACGAGTCCTTCGCTGCTGCTGAAGGTGCTATCGGCCTGGCTCTGAACGCCAACAAGGCTCGCAAGAAGCCGCTGCGCGTTATCCTCAACGGTCTGGGCAAGGACGCTGCTCAGATCATCGCCCGCATCAACGGCTTCACCTACGTGAAGACCCAGTTCGACTACTTCACGGGCGAGCTCAAGGTCGTCGAGACCATCCCCTACTCCGATGGTCCCCGCGCCGCCGTCAACTGCTACGGCGCCGACGACGTCCGCGAGGGCGTTGCCATCATGTGGCACGAGAACGTCGACATCTCGATCACCGGTAACTCCACCAACCCCACGCGCTTCCAGCACCCCGTCGCTGGCACCTACAAGAAGGAGCGCCTCGAGGCTGGCAAGAAGTACTTCTCCGTCGCTTCTGGTGGCGGCACTGGCCGTACCCTGCACCCGGACAACATGGGCGCCGGCCCTGCCTCTTACGGCATGACCGACACCATGGGCCG
>DBFAZJ010000213.1:0-6274 GCA_048244295.1 Collinsella sp. | reverse complement strand
AGCATGGGAGCCCCTTCCATGAATGCGGCGTGGCCGCCGCGGCTGAATTAGACACTCACCATTGTCGGCCTAATCCGCGGTCTTTCATGCAGCAGGGGCTCTCAATGTTTTTATGTCCTGCTCATATCGTCTGTGCCGGCACCTGGGGACACTCCTTATGTCAAGAGATTGGTGCAAGAGGGATAGATTACCTTGCATCAATCTAATAAGTTGCGGTGAGATAGTTCTTGAATTGGCTTTTTGAGGGCTAAACAGGAACTATCTCACCGCAACTGCGTTGAGCGTTTTTTGGCAGCTGGTTTACTTGCTCGCGAAGAGCCAGACCAGGATGATCACCAGGATTGCGGCGACGATGCAGACGATGGCGCCGGTGAATTTGATGCGTGAGTCGCGGGTACGCTCGCGCACCGCGTCCTCGGTGGCTTCGAGCTGGGTAACCTCTCGCTCGGTCTCGGCGTGTTCGGCTTTGTCTCGGGCCAAGGATCCTGCAAGCGACTCAGTGATCTCTGGGTGGTCGTGTACCTCGGTCGCCTGCTCGATGATCGACTGTGCATGTGCGGCATCTGCTTGGGCGTTGGCGATGGTCTGCTCCTGGTCCCGGCGTGCCTTGTCCTCGGCAGTGATCTTCTCGCGCAGTTCGCGCTGACGAGTCGCGGCGGCGGTTTTTGCGGTCTGCAGCTCGTCGCGCGCGGCATCGGCCTCTGCCGTCACGGCCTGATGGGCTCGCTTGGCGTCGGCAATGGGGGCCTGCGCCTGCTCGACGGCCTGCTCGGCTGCGGCAAGCGAGTGCTCAAGGTCGGCGGTGATGCGCGGGACATCTTCTTCGGCTTTACGCAGGGCATCTGCCGTGTCGGAGATCTGCATCGAGAGCTCGCTGGTGCGCACCGTATAGTTGGCGGGATTTGCCGAGGGATTGCGTTGCAGCTCGGCATATTCATGACGCAGCGTCTCGAGCTGGGCGCGCGTGGCGTCGACGGTTTGTTGTGCGGCGGCAATGCCGGCGTCTCGCTCGGCCTTCACCTTGTCGCGGATGCGCTTGGAATCCTCAAGACGTCGAACGAGGCGGTTGCCGGTCTCGCGCGAGCTCGCCTCGCGGGCCTCCACGGCGTCGAGCGCGGCCTTCAGGCGGAGCTCAGTCGCGTCATCCTCTGTCTTCATTTGTTCGAACTGACCCTTGAGCTCTGTCGCTTTGGCGGCGTGGGCATCACGGTCAATCTCGGCTGCCGCAGCGGTCTTTTGCGCTGTGGCGATCGCCTGGCGCTGGTCGGCGACGATCTGGTCGTAGCGGCCTGCGATATCCTGGCGCGTCTCGAGTTCCTCGGCCTGATCGGCAATGCGCTGCTCAAGTTCGGCCAGGTGGGCGCGGGCATCGGCAAGTGCCTTTTTCGCGGCGTTCATCTCGCGCATGGCGGAGGCTCCCTGCGCGATAAAGGCGCCCACGGCGTTCGCAGTGTTCGAGACGGCAGTTCCCAGGTCGCGGCTCGCGGCGGGGGCGTGCGGGGCAATCGGGCGATCGGTTTCAGCAGCGTCCACATCGGTCGTTTGCGGCGCGGCGATATTGCCGGTGCCGCCTTCGATTACAGAAAAGCCCGCTGCATGCGGGTCGACCGCATCGGCGCCAATCGTGGGATGCTCGAGCTGCAGAAACGAGGGCATGGTACTGCCTTGGTCGGCAACCGGAGTCTCGCCGGGCACAAAGGTCGAGGCCGCCTCGGCGGCCTCCTCTTCCTCGGCATCAATATCGGCATCGGCCACGGCGTCTTTCATCGCTTTGACAGCATCCATCATGGAGTCCATGACGGCATCGAGCTCTTCTTCCGAAGAGACCTCGATGGGGCCTGCTGCTTGCGGAGCGGCGTCCTGTGCAGGGGCGTCGTCCTGAGCGGGCGCATCGTCGTTTTGCTCATCGGCGTTTTCTGTTTCGGTGGTTTCCGCCGTAGCGCTTTCGTCCAAGATGGGGTCGTCGATGTCGATACCATCGCAGGTCACAGTGTCAGTATCTGCGGTGACGTCTGCGGGATCATCAATATGCTGTTGAGTCTGGGGGTCCAGCTCGTCTGTCATAGGCATGTGCTCCTCATCGTTGTTTGTCACCCTATGATAAAGTCTCGCGCCGACATCCCGCGCGCCGCAGCAAAGTTTCAAAACGTGTTCGATGGCTCGATCTGATAACAATAACTCGGCCGCTTTATCCAGTTTGTGCTTGACAATCCCTTCGCCGAACGACGTGGTGCCGTTCGCCTACCGCGGTCTTTTATTTTCGCTTGAACACGCTAAAGTTGCATCTCAGCTTTTGGCGCGTGAAGTTGGATGCGCGCAGTCGGCGGGCGTGCCCGTCGCGATTTGAAAGGACTATGTATGGGACTTTTCACTGGTAAGACCGTGATCGTCACCGGCGGCGGCAAGGCCACGCTTAAGGACGGTTCTGCTGGCTCCATCGGCTACGGCATCGATATCGCATTTGCCAAGGAGGGCGCGAACCTCGTCATCACTGGCCGCAACGTCGCCAAGCTCGAGGCCGCCAAGGAGTCTCTCGAGGCCGAGTACGGTGTCAAGGTTCTGCCTGTTCAGGCTGATGTTTCGGCCGGTCAGGACAACGAAGCCGTCGTCCAGAACGTCATCGACAAGGCCATTGAGGAGTTCGGCCGCATCGACGCCGTCGTCAACAATGCTCAGGCCAGCGCCTCGGGCGTGACCATCGCCGATCACACCATGGACCAGTTTAACCTGGCCATTTACTCCGGTCTGTATGCTACCTATCTGTATATGCAGAAGGCCTATCCGCACCTGAAGGAGACCAAGGGATCCGTGGTCAACTTTGCTTCGGGCGCCGGCCTGTTTGGCAACTATGGCCAGTGCAGCTATGCTGCCGCCAAGGAGGGCATCCGCGGCCTGACCCGCGTTGCCGCCAACGAGTGGGGCAAAGACGGCATCAACGTCAACATCGTGTGCCCGCTTGCCTGGACTGCCGCGCTCGAGAACTTCCAGGATGCTTACCCCGAGGCGTTCAAGGCCAACGTCCACATGCCGCCGGCGGGCCACTACGGCGACGTTGAGAAGGAAATCGGCCGCGTGGTCGTTCAGCTCTGCGGTCCCGACTTTAAGTACATGAACGGCGAGACTGTCACCCTCGAGGGTGGCATGGGCCAGCGGCCTTAGGGGTTACGGCGTTTTACCAAACGCCGTAACGGGCCGACGCTGCGCGGCCGCCAGGGCGACAACTTGTCATTCAAAGAGGGCGGCATGACCAGAAGGTCTATGCCGCCCTCTTTTCATGCCAATTTGTTCGCCCTGGCGACCGCTCGCTGGCATTGCCAGAGCATCGGCGTTGCCTTGGCTGTTGGAAATGATCCCAATGACTATGACCCCTTTGCATCAGTTTCTGTCGAGTCGGTGCTCTTTGCGGGTTGCCCGTATAATGGGTTGCGTATGAACCGCAACCAAGGAGTTCCAGTTTATGGACCAGAGCCTTTTTAAATTCGACCTGATCGCCGAGGACCCGACGACGCATGCGCGTGCCGGCGTGCTGCACACCCCGCACGGCGACATCGAGACGCCAATCTTCATGCCCGTGGGCACCAAGGCAAACGTCAAGGGCATTCCTACCGAGACCGTCAAACAGCTCGGCGCCCAGATCGTGCTTGCCAATACCTATCACCTGTCCATGCGTCCCGGCGAGGACACTATCGCCGAGCTGGGCGGCCTGCACAAGTTTATGAACTGGCACGGTCCTATCCTCACCGACTCGGGCGGTTTCCAGGTGTTCAGCCACAACGACGCGGTCAAGCTCACCGATGAGGGCGTGCGCTTTATCGTCAACGATTACGACGGCCGCCACGTGTTCTGGACGCCCGAGGACAACATGGAAATCGCCATGAAACTCGGCTCCGACATCTGCATGCAGCTGGACCAGTGCCCGGGCTATCCCGCCACGCGCGCCTACGTTGAGCGCGCCGTTGAGCTGTCGAGTATGTGGGCCGAACGCTGCTATAAGGCGCATACCCGCGACGACCAGGCGCTCTTTGGCATTGTTCAGGGCGGCATGCACCTAGATCTGCGCCTGCGCTCGCTGCGCCATTTGGAGGAGTGCGGCGACTTCCCCGGTTACGGCATCGGCGGCTACTCGGTGGGCGAGGACCACGAGACCATGTTCGAGACCCTGGCACCGCTCGTAAGCGAGTACATGCCCAAGCACAAGCCGCGCTACCTGATGGGCGTCGGCAACCCCACCACCCTCGTGCGCGGTGTGGGCGTGGGCATCGACATGTTCGACTGCGTGCTGCCGACGCGCACCGGCCGCATGGGCACGGCGTTCTCCAGCGAGGGTCGCCTCAACTTCCGCAACGCGCGTTTTGCGCACGACGACGGCCCCATCGATCCCACCTGCACCTGTCCGGTGTGCACGGGCGGCTACAGCCGCGCGCTCATTCGCCACATGGTCACGCAGAAGGAGATGCTCGGCGGCATTCTGCTGTCGATGCACAACATCTACTACCTGCTCAACCTTATGCAGCGCGCCCGCCAGGCCATTATCGAGGGCCGTTACGGTGCGTTCGTGAGCGACTGGATGAACAGTCCTGCCGCGGTGGATTACTAAGGGCGACAGGCACGCTTGCAGAGCGTGGGCAACGGCAAAGGTTGAGCGGCAGCCGCTCGTCACATTCGCTGACGCCGGCTGCGCGACCGCTGACCGATGCCTTGCAAGCGCTTGATGCAACGTGGGTACCATACCGAATAGTTGATGTTCGGGCAGGTGTTTGGCGCATGGCGTCGACCCCGCCCGTTTTTCTTTTTCTCGATAGGAGTACCCATGATTAAGAATGAGAACATCGAGGGCGAGCCGGCCTACGACGAGACGTACCGACGCGGTCCCGTGGTCATGCGCGGTCCCATGATTCCTAAGGACAACACCTATGCCAACCTACTGGCGCCCGAGGAGTCGACCGACTGGCTGCACGCCGATCCGTGGCGTGTACTGCGCATTCAGGCCGAGTTTGTCGACGGCTTTGGCGCGCTTGCCGAGCTCGGACCTGCGGTGACCATCTTCGGTAGCGCCCGCACGCCCAAGACTGATCCGCTCTACAAAGCAGCGCGTACCGTCGGGCGCAAGATCGCGCAACGTGGCGTGGCGGTCATCACCGGTGGCGGCCCCGGCATCATGGAAGCGGCCAACAGGGGGGCGGCGAGTGTCAACGGTAAGTCAGTTGGCCTGGGCATTGAATTGCCGCACGAGCAGGGGCTCAACAAATACGTGAACCTCGGTATGGACTTCCGCTACTTCTTTGTGCGCAAGACCATGTTCGTCAAATACAGCTCGGGCGCTATTGTGTTTCCCGGCGGGTTTGGCACGCTCGACGAGATGTTCGAGGTGCTCACGCTGGTGCAAACGCACAAGGTCAAGCGCATGCCGCTCGTACTGGTGGGCAGCGAGTACTGGCAAGGCCTGTTCGACTGGCTCAACGGCCCGGTGATGGATGCCGGCATGATTAGCCCGCTCGATCCAGACCTCGTCCACATCACCGACGACCTCAACGAGGCCGTCGACATCGCCCTGAGCGGGTTGATATAGGGCGAGCGTGCCTGTCGTTGTAGTATTGTGAATGGCAGACTGATGCTATTTAACATCAGTCTGCCATCTAAATTGGGTATACTGATGCAAAAGACGAGGCGAGGAGGTCGCGTATGTCCACTGCAACGGTTAAGCCTACGACGGTTCGCATCGAAGAGGGGCTCAAGGAGCAGGCGACTGAGTTCTTGGATACGGTTGGTCTAAGTCTCAATTCGTATCTCAACCTTGCTGTTCGGCAGCTGGTAAATCAGCGAAAGATTCCTTTTGAGATCGTAGGAAGGGCAGAGGTGCCCAACGAGGCGACGAGACGCGCCATGGTGATCGCCGAGGCTCATGAGTTGGGGATTTTGACGGACGACAGCCCGTCATTCAATAACGCTGATGAGCTTATATCGTTCCTCGATGAGGACTAGCGATGTTTGAGATTAAAGTCGAGGCTCAGTTTAAGGCGGATTACAAACGGACGATGCGCATCCATCCGCAGCTAAAAACCGAGTTTAGGGCGGCGGTCGCAGAGCTTGCAGCTCACGGCTCGCTTCCCGCGGAATATGGCGCCCATGAGCTTTCAAACCCGGGCGGCAACTACAACGGCCACATCGATTTCCATCTATCCGATGGCTTGGTCGATGTGGTCGTTCTTTATCTTCCCCATAAGACTAACCCAGTGATTAGGCTGGTGAGAATGGGCACTCATCAGGAGCTGTT
>DBFAZJ010000212.1:0-2656 GCA_048244295.1 Collinsella sp. | reverse complement strand
AGGTAGACCTCGAGGTCGCGGTCGCCGAACTTGTTCATGAGGTACTCGAGCTGCATGAACTCGTCCCAGGTGCCGCCGACGCCCATCAGGAAGACGGCGTCGTAGCCCTCCTCGTGCACGCGGTCGGCCAGGGCGGTCATCCGCTTGCCGGCCTCGTAGACGTTCCTGCCGTCCTCGAGGTAGCCCTCCTGGTCGAAGTGCATGATCTCGATCTTCTCGGTCTCCTTCATTCCCGCTCCTTTCACGAGCAGTTTGAATTGTCGCACGGAATAGACAGGCTTGCCGCCCCGTCTCGCCGCTTAACCTTGTGGACATCTTGGCCCCAAGCTCAACAATTCAAAGGTTCTTAATACCAGTGAACGATTACAGGTTAGCCGTTTTTAATACCGATTTTATGATTTCATCCTCCCCTCTCGGTAGACGGTCAGTTTTTGCCGCTCATCGGTCAAGCGACATATATCCGTAAAAACGAGCGCCCCCGCCATGCGCAGGGACGCTCTAGACGCTAATAGTTGTAGGTATATCCGCCGGCATCGCCGCGGGTAAAAGACTTGGCATGCTCGATTGCCTGCCCACTCGAGTCATAGGTCAGGCCTTCCAGCACGAGCGCAAGATCGCCCGGCTCAAGATTAAGCAAGCTCGCATCGCGTGCGCCCAGCGCCTCGATATCGAGTTTCTCTACCGACTGATCTGGCTTGCGTCCCAACATATCGTAGGTCTCGAACAGGCTGAAGACCGAAATGTCCACGTCTTCGATGCCCGGAAACAGCAGGCACGGAATCAGTGTCATCTCGATCGATACGGGCTCACCATCGATGCAGTTGAGGCGGCGCACCGAGTAAAGCAGATCGTCCTCGGCGATGCCAAACAAGTCGGCATAATACGGGCCGGCGTAGCGTTTGGAGCACGCCAGGATGCGCACCGACGGCGTCGCGCCCGATGCCAGAACCGACTGACGGAAGCCGCCCTTGCGTTCGTGCTCGTCAAACCACTTGTGTCCCACAAAGGCGCCTTTGCCCTGCACGCGACGAATCTGGCCGCTTTTGACCAGCTCGTCCATGGCGCTTCGGATTGTCAGGCGTGTCGTGCCAAACTCCTCGGCCAGCTCGTTTTCGGACGGAATCATCGAGCCCGTCGGGTAGTCGCCGCGCTCGATTCGCTCAGCAATGCAGCGGCGAATTTGCTTGTAAACCGGCAAGTCTTCTACTGCATCAGCCATTCGACACCCACCTTCGTCGCAACGCCGTCTGCCTCGCCGTTATCGGCAAAACGATACTTGGTCGGCAGAATCACGGACTTGCAATACTCGACAAAGCCATCGTTCTCGTCACGCTCGTGCGAAGCCTTGTAAAACACCGGCGTGCCCTCCTGGGCATCCAGCAACTTGGCCTCGTCGGCGTTCAGACGGCTGATAGAAATATGCTCCTTGCCGTGCGTCACATGGACATTCCCCTCTTTGAGCAAAACGTCGTAGAGGCTCTCCTGCTCAAAATCGTGATCGGGAAGCGAGGGGCACAAAGACAGATTGACGTAAGCCGTCTCGATCGATGCCGGGGAACCGTTGACCACACGCACGCGCCGAATGCAGAAGAGTGGCATGCCCAGGTCGATCTGGGCTTTTTGGGCAAAATCGATATCGGCATACACGACCTTGGACCAAACCAGGCGTGCGGTCGACTTTGAGCCAACCCTCTCCACCGCCTGCGTATAGTTCCATGTTTCCTGAAAGATGTTCAACGGCTTGGGAGGGCACACATAGGTACCCGAACCGCGGCGGCTTTCCAAAGTTCCGCACGAAATAAGACGCGTGATCGCAGCGCGCAACGCCGTGCGCGACACGCCCAGCTCTTCACAGAGCACGCGCTCGGCGGGCAGCCGGTCGCCACCCTGCAGGTCATACTGTTTGATATACCAAAGAATGCCCTCAAAGGCGCGATCTTTGGGCGGAATCGCATATGGTTCGCTCGACATGGGCAAGGCTCCTCAACCGCTTGATGCTGCGGGCATCATTGCTCCGGACGCCCCATGGCGTCGAAGGCTTCTTTGATCTGCTCCGCAACGTTCCGATACGACCGATATAGGCCGGAGTCTCGCTTGACTTCGCCCGCGGTCACCGGAATCTCAAGTTTCGAAATCTCATCCTCGCCGGTTTGCACGGCAACGATGACACCCATACCAAGGCACATATTACGCTTGGCAGCATTGTTTTTGGTAGCCTGAGCTGGATTAATCAAAATCTGCTGAGCTAGTTCGCGATTGCTAAGCTCCGGCACATCCTCGGGATTTCCGGTCTCAACAATCTCGCACTGCAGCACATCCGCATAGTCAAAAATCTTCGGCTCGCCACCGCGTTGATGCACAGCCCACTTGCGGCGCGTGGCATCCTGGTAGATAGCCGGCAAAAATGTAAACCGCGGCGGGTCCAAAATCGTATCCGTGATGGTAAACACATCGGGATCAAAGGCATCCTGCGGGTTTTTCTTCTTGAACAGCCCCATATCAGCCTCCCGTACTAGCATTAAACAACTCATGCTTAATATAGCACCAATTTCAAGCCACTGCTTTATCGCATCGGTGCGCGGCGTCTATGGCTCGCCCAGCGGAAGAGTTCACGGACGAGGGCCGGGGTGCCTGCCTTGTTTTGAGAAGTGGGCTC
>DBFAZJ010000211.1:0-7565 GCA_048244295.1 Collinsella sp. | reverse complement strand
CGGCAAGCACCAGAGCACAAACAGTATCAGCAACAAAAAGCCCCATCTGGGGCTCGTAATACGAAAGAAACCTCTTCAGCATGTGATCCTCAAAGAAATATCAGCAACGTAAGGCCCTGGGACAAAGCAATCAGTAGTACTTGTCCCAGGGCTATCCCCACTCGTTAAAGCTCCGTGCCCCCAAGGCGGTGTGCGATGCTGTCGCAGGCCAAGGCGCCCACGACGGTCTTGGCGTCTTCGATCTTGCCGTCGAGTACGGCGTCGATCAGCTCATGCAGCGGCACCAGGTCCACGTTGACAAACTCGTCATCATCGGGGTTGGGCGCATCAAACTCGAGCTTGGTAGCCAAGTAGATGTGGATAATCTCATCGCAAAAACCACAGGACGTGACAATCGACGTCAAAAAGCGAATGCGACCAGCCCTAAAGCCCGTCTCCTCATGCAGCTCGCGCTTGGCGCAATCGAGCGGGTCCTCGCCTGGATCGAGCTTGCCGGCGGGAATCTCGACCGTCACGCGGTCGATGGCGGTGCGGTACTGACGCACCAGTACGATCTTGCCGCTCTCGGTCAGTGCCACAACAGCCGCCGCACCCGGATGGCGAACGATATCGCGGGCGCTGCGGCGACCGTTGGGCAGCTCAACCTCAAGACGGTGGACGTCGAGGATCTTGCCCTTCCAGGCGCACTCCTCCGAAAGAATCTTCTCGTGCAGCTCGGCATCGTGCGGGTCGTCATCGCCCAGCACCAGCGCCGGCTCGTCAGCGACCTCGCCACCAGGCTCGCCCTCGGCGTGCCCATACACGCAGCTGTCCTCTTCGACGATCTGCGCGTCCACGAGCTCTTCGTTCTTCTCGTCCATCCGTCTCATTCCTCTCGGATTTTAGGCATCCCAGGCGTCGCGGCCGCGCAGCGCGCGCAGGCCGATGTCGTGACGCAGGGTCTTGCCCTCAAAATCAATCTTCTCGCAGGCCTCGTAGGCAAGGTTGCGGGCGTTCTCAAACGTATCGCCCAGCGCGGTCACGGCAAGCACGCGGCCACCATTGGTCACGAGCTGGCCGTCCACCACGGCAGTGCCCGCGTGGTACACGGTCACGTTCTCCATGGCCTCGGCATCGGCGATACCGGTAATGACCTTGCCTTTCTCGTAGCTGCCGGGATAACCCGCACTCGTCAGGACAACGGCCACGGCCCACTCGTCGCGCCAGTCGAGTTCAATCTGATCGAGCTCGCAGTTGGCGCAGGCGAGCATGACCTCGACCAGGTCGTTCTTAAGGCGCGGCAGAACGACCTGCGTCTCGGGGTCGCCAAAGCGGGCATTGAACTCCAGCACCTTGGGGCCGGCAGGCGTGAGCATAAAGCCGCCGTACAGGCAGCCGCGGTAGTCGATACCCTCGGCAGCGAGCTCGGCCACGGTCTGCTCCATGACCTTCACCATGGTGGCGTGCTCCTCATCGGTCACGATGGGCACCGGGCTGTAGACGCCCATGCCACCGGTGTTGGGGCCCTTGTCGCCCTCGAGCGCACGCTTGTGGTCCTGCGAGGTGGCCATGGGGCGCACGGTCTTGCCGTCGGTAAAGGCTAACAGCGAGCACTCGGGGCCGGTCAGCATCTCCTCGATAACCACGGTGTTGCCGGCATCGCCAAAGGTGCCGCCAAAGCACTCGCGCACGGCTTCCTCGGCCTGCTCAAGTTCGGTCGCCACGATAACGCCCTTGCCCGCGGCAAGGCCGTCAGCCTTGACGACCAGCGGAACGCCTTGCTCGCGTACGTAGGCGAGAGCCGAAGCCTCGTCGGTAAACGAGCCGTAGGCTGCCGTCGGAATGCCCGCACGCTCCATGAGCTGCTTGGAGAACAGCTTGGAGCCCTCCATCTGGGCGCCCTCGGCACCCGGGCCAAAGCAGGGAATACCCGCCGCGCGCACGGCGTCGGCCACGCCCGCCACGAGCGGAGCCTCGGGGCCAATTACCACGAGTCCGCATCCGTGGCTCTGCGCAAACGCCGCCACGGCCGCAGGATCGCAGTCGTCGAGAACAACGTTCTCGCCGCAGCTCGCGGTGCCGCCGTTACCCGGCGCAATGTAGAGCTTGCCGGCGCGCGGTGATGCTGCGAGCTTAGCTGCCAAAGCATGCTCACGGCCGCCGCTGCCCAACAACAGGATGTCGATGGTTTGAGTGTCCGCCTTCAAGGGTGCCTCCTCTATGGATTAACGGCTCGCTCCGCGCGAGCCCTTTGCAAGCAAATATACCCCTCGGCCGCCCGTCCGGGCTGCAAAGGGGTATATCGCAATAACCAAATAGTCCCGATTACTTCCAGAATCGGTTGATGATCTGCTCGCGACCAGCGCCAACGCCAATGAACGTCACGCGGGTGTGTGCCAGATCCTCGATAAACGCCACGTAGTCCTGAGCCTCCTGCGGCAGCTCCTCAAAGCTGCGGCAACCGGTGATGTCGCACTTCCAGCCAGGGAGCTCCTCGTAGATGGGCTTGGCATGCTCAAAGCGCACCTGATGTTCGGGCACGCTGGTGTAACGCTCGCCATCGACGTCGTAGGCCACGCACACTTTGATGGTGTCGAAGACCGAAAGCACGTCGAGCTTAGTCACGGCGATGTCGGTGAGGCCGTTGACGCGCGAGGCATAGTTGGCGATAGGGCCGTCAAACCAGCCGCAACGACGACGGCGACCGGTGGTCACGCCGTACTCATAGCCCTCCTCGGTCAGCGTGTGGCCGGCCTCGGACTCATAGGAAAGCTCGGTGGGCATGGGGCCCGAACCGACGCGGGTGATGTAGGCCTTCATGACGCCCAGCACGCGGTCGACGTTCTTCATGCCCACGCCGGAACCGGTGATGGCGCCGCCGGCGGTGCAGTTGGAAGACGTCACGTACGGATAGGTGCCGTGGTCGATGTCGAGCAGCGTCGCCTGGGCGCCCTCAAACAGCAGGTCCTTGCCCTCATCGATCATGTTGTTGAGCAGCAGGCTCGTCTCGGTGATGTAGGGACGCAGGCGCTCGGCCATCGGCAGGTACTCGTCGCAAATCTGGTCCACGGTGTAGGTGGGCAGGTTGTAGATGAGCTCGAGCTCGGGGTTCACGCGGGCGAGAGCGGTCTCCAGCTTGTCGCGGAACAGCGTCTCGTCCAGCATGTCCTGCATGCGCAGACCAATGCGGGCCATCTTGTCCTGATAGCACGGACCGATACCGCGCTTGGTGGTACCGATGTTCTTCTTGCCGAGCTTCTGCTCAAAGGCGCCATCCAGATCGATGTGGTACGGCATGATGACATGCGCGTTGCCGCTAATCTTGAGGTTCTTGGTGGTGATGCCGTCGGCCTCGAACATATCGATCTCCTCAAGGACAACCTTGGGGTTGACGACGCAGCCGTTACCGATCACCGACACATGGTCGGAATACATGATGCCAGAGGGCACCTGGTGCAGGCCGTACTTCTTGCCGTTGACGACGATGGTGTGACCGGCGTTGTTGCCGCCCGAGTAGCGCACGACGGCATCGAAGTCGCCGGCGACCAGGTCGCAAATCTTACCCTTGCCCTCATCGCCCCACTGGGCACCGACCAAAACGGTTGACGGCATGTTTACTCCTTACATTCATGGACTGTCTGCGCGCCACGCCGGCACGCAGAAGCACAAAACATTCCCAGTATACCCGTGCAACGGGCGCCTGTCCTACTCCTCGGCATGTGCCCCATCAAGCTCATAGAACTTGGTGGATGCCGGCAGGAACATCAGGTCGACGTCGCCGATCGGGCCCGAACGGTTCTTGGCCACGACGATACGCGTAACGCCCTCGTCGGGTCGATCGTCGCGCGAGGCTTCGGCCTCGTCGGCGGAGCGGTCCAAGAACATAACGATATCGGCGTCCTGTTCGATGGAGCCCGATTCACGAAGGTCGGAAAGCTGTGGGCGCTTGCCGGTACGGGATTCGACCTGACGCGAGAGCTGTGACAGCGCGATGAGCGGGATCTTGAGCTCCTTGGCCATGATCTTCAAACCACGCGACATCTCCGAGACCTCGACGGTACGGCTCTCGGAGCGGCGTCCCGGCGGAGGACTCACCAGCTGCAGGTAGTCCAAAATGATGATTGCCTTCTCCTTGTTATGGAGCATTCGGCGGCTCTTGGCGCGAATCTCGGTCACTGTGGTGCCGGGCGTATCGTCAATCAGAATATCGAGCTTGGACAAGGTCTGCGTGGCCTCGTTGATATTGGCCCACTGCTCGGGGCTAATGCGGCCCATGCGGAAGTCACTGATCGAGATCATGGCGTAGGCGCAAATCAGACGCTGGGCAATTTCCTTGCCCGACATCTCCAGCGAGAAGAAGCCGACGGTATAACCAGCAGCGGCAGCGTTGAGCGCCAGGTTCAGAGCGAACGACGTCTTACCCACAGCAGGACGGGCGCCGATGATGATGAGCTGACCCTCGCGGAAGCCCATGAGCATGCGGTCGAGCGACGGGAAGCCCGTGGGCGCGCCCGCAGCCTGGCCACCGGCCTGGCACACTTCCTCGGCCTCGTTATAGGCCTCGACCATAAACTCAGTCAGCGTCTTGTAGCTCGACTTGACCTCGCGTGCCGTGACCTTGAGCAGTTTGCTCTCGGCCAGCTCCACGACCTCTTTGGTGTCGGTGGGGGCGTTATATGCCAGCGCGTTGATCTCGTTGGTGGCGCCGATCAGCTCGCGCAGCATCGAATCGCGGCGAACGATGGCGGCATGGTGCTGCCAGTTGACGAGCGACAGGGTCTGACCCATCAACTCCAAAATATACGCTTCGCCGCCCACGGCATCGAGCTTGTTGATGCTTCGCAGATAATCGATCAGCGAGATGGAGTCGATGGGAATGCGGCTGTTGTACATATCGACCATCGCGGTATAGATGGTCTTATGAATGGGCCGGTAGAAGTCATCGGGCTGCAGCTCGACCTGGGCCTCTTCGACCACCTCGGGCGATAGCAGCATAGCGGCCAGTACATTGGCCTCTGCATCTTGGTTTTGGGGAAGACCCAACTTTGAGCCGCGGTCCTCAACCGTCAGCCCGGTCTCCCTATCGTCATATGCCATGAGCATCCTCATTCATATCGCTTGCGAGCATCCATAGTATCAGCCACGGTCCCAAAACGCGCCGCGCGCCGCCAATCATCACCGAACCAAACGGATGAACGGTCCTGTATATAGGACTTCGACGCAACGTTCACCATGACACTCACTCAGCGCAAAAAACAAAAGGGCGCCCTGGTCTCCCAGAGCGCCCTTCTTAGAACAAGATTGTTGCGTTGCAGCAAATGCTACTCGGCAGCAGCCTCAGTCTCGACCTCGGCGGTCTCGGCCTCGGCGACCTCAGCGGCCTCCTCGACCTCAGCCTCGGCAGCGAGCTCCTCGGCGGTAACGCCGACGAGAACGACAACCTCGGCCTTGATCTCGCGGTACAGCGAGATGGCAACGGTGTGGGCACCGGCAACCTTGATGGGCTTACCGAGCTCGACGCGCTTGCGGTCGATGTCCATACCGAGCTGAGCCTTGATGGCGTCAGCGATCATAGCGGCGGTAACGGAGCCAAAGAGGATGCCCTCGTCGCCAACCTTGACGTCAACGGTGACCGTCTTGCCCTCGAAGGCAGCCTTGGTCTCGTTGGCGGTAGCCAGACGGACGGCCTCGCGCTTGGCGATGTTGTTGCGACGCTCGTCAAGCTGCTTGAGGTTGCCCTTGGTGGCGGCAACAGCGAGCTTCTTGGGGAACAGGAAGTTCTCAGCGTAACCCTGAGCGACCTCTACGACGTCACCCTCGCCGCCCTTGCCCTTGATCTCATCGAGAAGAATAACCTTCATGATGCGTCTCCCTTCTTAGCCGCGGTCGCGGTTGCCACGAGAGGAAACCACGGGGACGGTGTACGGCAGGAGAGCCATCTCGCGGGCGCGCTTGATGGCGTTGGCGATGTCATGCTGATGCTGCGTGCAAGCGCCAGTGACGCGACGGGGCTTGATCTTGCCACGGTCGGTCATGTACTTACGGAGAAGCTGAGTGTCCTTATAGTCGATGAACTCAGTGTTCTCCTTGCAGAACTGGCAGTACTTACGACGCGGCTGACGTGCAGAAAAATCATTAGCCATGTCAAAATACCTTTCGTTTGGCAACTTCGGCGAACCGAAGCCGCCTCTCACTCAAAAATAGGTGAACAACCCTTAGAACGGGATGTCCTCATCGTAGACGTCGACCGCGGGCGGCGTAGCCACCGGTGCGGCAGGACGTGCTGCGGGCGCGGGAGCTGCGGGGGCGTAACCGCCCTGATCGTAGCCACCCTGGCCACCACGGGAGCTCATAAACTCGATCTCATCGACGATGACCTCAAGCTTGCTCCGGCGCTGGCCGTCGCGCTCCCAAGAGCTGTAGCGCAGCTTGCCCTCGATCGCGACCTTGTTTCCCTTTGCCAGGAAACGGCTCACGGCCTCGGCGCGGGTGCCGAATATGGTGCAGTCGACAAAGTTGGGATAGTCCTCCCACTCGCCAGTCTGCGCGTTGCGGCGACGATCGTTCACGGCGACGCCAAAGGACAGAACCTGGGTTCCGCCGGCGGTGGCGCGCAGCTCGGGATCGCGGGTGAGGTTACCGGTGATGTTCACTCGATTGATGCTCATAACTCACTACTTCCTCTTGGGGCACAAGCCCAGTCCAAAACGACAGTCTTACTCCTGGTCGTCGCGACGGACGATCATGTGGCGGACCACAGCGTCGGTGATGCGCAGGACGCGATCAAGCTCGGCGATCTGGGTAGGATCTGCGTGGAAGTTGATGAGGGTGTAGTCACCATCGGTGAGGTCGTTGATCTCGTAGGCGAGCTTGCGCTTGCCCCACTCGTCAACGGAGTCGACCTTGCCAGCGCCCTCAGCGATCGTGGTATCGATACGCTTCATAACAGCGAGACGAGTCTCGGGGTCGAGCGACGGGTCAACAAAGAACAGCAGTTCATAAGCCTTCATATTGTCACCTCCTCTGGGCAAATGTGGCTTCAGGTCGTGAAGGTGCGCCTGAAGCAGGAAAAGACTTGGTAATAATATCTTTCAACCTCCTAGGCTGCAAGAATATGCAGCTACAACCTCATGACCTCCACATATGCCCATACTCGCACGACGTTTCATGCGCATTCCAACCAAATGCTGACCAAAAGCTTGACGGATCTGTGGACAAGATACGGTGCCGTGAGGACAAGCTGAGCCAAGTCGCAGGTCAACGGGCGCATGGTTGTGGTCGCAAAATGCATACCAGTGGCCCACAGCACCACCCAAAGATTTTTAAATTCATTGCCAAATCGCTTATAAATACCCCTTTTGAACAATTGAGTTGATCAACTACGCTGGTCGGAAGCCGTTTTTTGGCATCTCAAACCCCGCTGCAACGCCAAACGCGGCCAAGCGTGGTTGATTTCCGATCTCAGCCGAACACTTTGAGCGGATAGGCCGTTCCCGCAGCTAGCCGAACGCCCCCGAGGCCCCATCCGGGCCCCCGGGGGCGGCATTTTCCCAGTTGAAGGAACGGTGGAGATGTGTTTCGATAGG
>DBFAZJ010000210.1:0-28568 GCA_048244295.1 Collinsella sp. | reverse complement strand
TGGGGACGCCGGCCTCCATAGCCTCTCCACCTGCGGAAACGAGGCGACGGCCAGGTGCCGGGAGCTAGTTCCGCGTTGCGCTAGCTGCGGAAACGCAGGGTCCGTTCAGGCTGTTGCGTTGAGATTGAAAATCAACCCGGTGTTTCCCACCGGTCAAAAAGGCGGGCTGAGCGGGCGGGGCGACCCGTGCCGTCCCACCCGCACCAGCGAGGGATTACTCCTTGTTGCGGCGATAGAGGATATAACCGCCTGCGGAGATGACGGCAACGCCAGCGATGGCGAATACGGCCACCATGCGGCCATCAAAACGATCGCCAGTGGTGGGCAGGCCGCCCTTGGTGTTCGTCTTGTTGGTGGTTACCGTGGTCGTGGTGTTGTCCGACTTGCCGGGCTTCTCGGGCTTGCCGGGCTGCTCGGGGGTGCCGGGCTGATCCGGGGTGACCGGGTCGGTGGCAAGAGCGTCCTGGGCGTAGGTAATGGACACCTTGAGGCCCTTGGTCTCGGTGTTCAGATCGCTTGGGGTGAAGGGCTGTTCGAAGTTTCCGGCCTTCTGATGGGCGCGCATCTCCTGGAGCAGGGCCTTGCACTTCTTGTAGGTGTTCTCGGTGGCAGCCTTGCCGGCCTTGTTGGCTAGGGCAGTGCGGCCCTCGGTGGTCGTTTCGGCCAGCATGGCGGCGTCAACTTCCTTGTTCTGCTCGATGAGCTCATTCTGGAGGGCGTCAAGATAGGCATGGACGCCAGCACCGAGGGTGGCACGATTCTCGAAGGCAAGCGAGCTGATGTCCATAAAGACGTAGTTGATGGAGTTCTCAGGCTCTTCGTTGTTTACAACGTCTGTTTCGTCGCAGTGGTCGAAAGATACGGTCTGGTCGCTGAAGTAGGGGCTGACCTCGGTCATCAGGGCGGAGTACAGCGGGATGGCGATGGAGAATTCAGCTCGAGAGAGCATCTCCCATTGGATGGTCGCAATTTCAGGGTTGAGGCCGTTGCGAATCTGGAAGAGATGGGCCTCACCGTTGCGCTCGGTGCCGATGCAATAGGCGCCATCGGTGTTGGCGCTGAGGCCGGGAACGTTTTCGCCACGATTGCCAAAGGCGCGAATAAGTTCAAAAGTATTCCAACCGGACTTTTCGGGTTGGAAGAACAGCGGCTGCATTTCATTTACCATGGCGCCAACCTTAGCGCGCGGTTTTTCGCTAGTGTCCTGGACGATTTCATAGTCGGTGCCCTCAGTAAGCGGAGCCCCAAGGTAATCGCGGCCCTGGACGTAGCGCGACCAAGCGTGAACGGAAGTTTTGTCGATGGGCGAACCGTAGGTCTGGGCAACATCGAACTGTCCGTCGTCGAAATACTTGGTGAAACCCTTTTCTTCAGGTAGGGACTTAATGTCTTCGGAGTGAATGCAGTTTACGGTGTCATCGAGGTTAACCTTGAAGTTGAGATTGCTGATATTGGGATTGAGCGATGCGATATCATCGGTCAACTTCATGGCAATCCACTGATGGCCGGAAAGCGCGGCGAACAGCCAGGTCTCATTGTTGTCGGCAATGATGAGCTGGTCGTTGGCGTTGGCGCCCTGTTCGTTAATGAGCCTGCCGATGAGCTCGACTCCCTCGCGGGCCGTGCCGCTCTCGCCAAGGATGACGCCGGCGTAGACGTATTCGCTGATGCCTGTTTTGGTCAGGGGATCTGCGGCCTTTGCTTCGTCATTCATGCTCGTGCTCAGCGTGGCAGAGCAAGAAACGCCCTTCTCGTTAATTCCCGCTTCGGAGTAGGCGTCCCAGCGTCCGTGCCACTGCGAAGGGTGGTCGCGCACGTAGCTATAACGATATGTGGTCTTGGTCGAGGTGTATGCGAAGTCGGACTCGTCTGAGCCGTAGATATGGCCGGGACCATGCGAGGGTTCAATGCCATAGTGCTTGAGGTAACGTGTGCCAACGTCCTCGGTGCGGCCATAATACGTATTGCCATCGGCCGTTAGGTTTTTGCCCATGTAGATCTGCGTGCAGGCGAGCGCAGAGGTCGGCATGGACATGATGGTTGCAGCTCCAAAGGCGAGGCCTATGCCTAGCTTCTTGAGCGCGTTGACGGGGTGAGTTTTCCTCATAATCCCTCCCAGCGTG
Source organism: Collinsella sp. (assembly GCA_048244295.1). Lineage (GTDB taxonomy): Bacteria > Actinomycetota > Coriobacteriia > Coriobacteriales > Coriobacteriaceae > Collinsella. The sequence continues at coordinate 26,445 of DBFAZJ010000210.1, read as the reverse complement.
CGAAAGCCCTCTGTCGCCAGAGGGCTTCAGCCAATAAAGACACCCCACTAGCGTAACGAACTGGAAACAATATTCATCTATGAAAGATACTTACTCGATAAGCGTAATGAAATATGCGATGAGTGGTTAATTATACTCAGTTTGTAGCTTTAGCCAAATAAAGACTCCCTGCAATTACTGTACCTGAATAAAGCGCCTTGCACAGGGCACAAAGAAAAATCCCCCGCTGTCTGGCAAATGCATAAACAACGGGGGATACGAGAATTGGATGAATATCATACCAATGTGGAATTACTTCTTCCGGCGGTGGATCACGTTAATCGCATAGCCGACGAGCATGGCCAGAACGATGACGATAAAGCCGGGCAGGGGAGTGTCGTTCATGGGGTCCTCCTATTTTCCGAGTGGGGAGAATTCGTCGACGATGAGGTCGAGGCATTGCGGAAGCGCGCGGGCTCCAAAGACGCCCGAGTTGCTGGAGATGATCTCGCCATCGAACTGCATGCCCAGCGACGGTGTGCAGGTGATTTTGGCTTCCTTGGTCTGGATGATCTTGAACTGCGGACGGCCGAGCACCTTGCCGGCGGGGTCGAGTGCAGCGGTGATCACGGTGGGCAGGAGCTGGACGGTTTTTACGGGCTCGATGACCGCGATGTCGACCATGCCGTCGTTCATGCGGCAATCGGGGAACAGGTTGATATCGTTTTGAATGACCGAGGTGTTGCCGGCCATGCAGCAGATGCCATCGAGCTCCTCGACAATGCCGTCATGCTCAATCGTAAAATGCGCCACCGTGGGGTTGGGTGTGGCGAGCGCCGACAGGAAATAGGCGATCTCGCCGATGTCGTTTTTGGCGGGGGCGGCCTTCATCATGATCTCGGCGTCGAAGCCCGAGCCGGCGATGATGATAAAGCCGTGGCGCTTCTCGTTGCCGTTCTCGTCGAGCCAAAAGAGCTCGCCCATGTCCACTTTGACCGTGCGACCGGCGCGGCAAGCCTTGGCAAGCGCCGCTGCCTCGGGGGCATTACCGATGTTGTTAAAGAACAGGCAGGCTGTGCCGGAGGGGAAGACGAGCGTGGGGACACCGCACCCGCGCATTTGGTCGAGCACGTTGGAGACGGTGCCGTCGCCGCCCGAAACGACCACGCGATCAAACTCGCGCACGTCTGCCACGGCGTCCTCGGGTTCCATGCCATCGCCGATAAAGCGCATCACGACCTCGTCGCCGCCCTGCGCGAGGGCGTGCGTGAACGCGTAGATTTCATCTGAGCTGGGGCCCGATGCCGGGTTGTGGATGATAAGGCAGCGCATACTTACGTTCCCGTTCTGTGACTAACCGAGTATAGTTGTAAGGCAATGCCGATATCCTACCCGTGTTTTTCGGGCCTAACCTTATTCGATGGGTTGATATGTACATTTCCACACATCAGGCTCTACTCGACTTTTGCCAGCGCGCCCGCGAGTTCGACGCGATTGCCGTTGATACCGAGTTTTTGCGCGAGCGCACGTTCCACCCGCGCCTGTGCTTGGTCCAGATTGCCACCCCTGCCGAGAGCGTCGCGGTCGATCCTCTGGTGATCGACGACCTATCGCCGCTCGCCGAGCTTATGGGCGATGAGAGCGTGACCAAGGTGTTTCACGCTTGCTCGCAGGATATGGAGGTTATGCTCCATACCGTGGGCGTGCTGCCGCGTCCCATTTTTGACACGCAGGTGGCCGCCGCCTTTTTGGGCGAGCGCCAGCAGATTTCCTACGGCGCGCTCGTGCAGACGTTTTGCGGCGTCTCATTGCCCAAGACCGAGTCGCTGACCGATTGGTCGCGCCGCCCGCTGACCGATAAGCAGATCGAGTACGCGATCGATGACGTCAAGTACCTGATCGTTGCCTATACCGAGATGATGAGTCGCCTGCGCGAGCTGGGCCGGGTGGACTGGGTGCTCGACGAGTTGCGTCCGCTGGCCGACGAGTCGCACTATCGCGCCGATCGTCACGAGGCATTCCGCAAGGTCAAGCGCATCAACTCCTGCAGCCGCCATCAGCTGGGCATCGCGCGCGAGCTTGCCGCCTGGCGTGAGGACCGCGCCGAGCGCCGCAACATCCCGCGCAAGTGGGTCATGTCCGACGATACGCTGCTGGCGCTCGTCAAGCGCAATCCTGTGCGCGTTGAGGAGTTCCGCAGCATCCGCGGCACCGATCAGCTGGGGGAACGCGATGTGGACGGCGCGCTCATGGCCATCAAGCGCGGCGCGAGCTGCCCGCATGATCGCCTGCCGCTCATGGTGCGCGGGCACCGTCAGATTTCGCCGGAGTTGGAGAGCGTGACCGACCTTATGTATGCGCTTATTCGCCTGGTTGCCGAACGCTCGGGCGTGGCGACCTCGGTCATTGCCTCGCGCGATGACCTGGCCGACTATATTGAGCATCCCGAGCAGAGCCCCCTGCGCGAAGGCTGGCGCTTTGAGCTCGTGGGCTCGCGCCTGGACGATCTGCTCTCGGGCAATATGGGGTTGACGGTCAAAGATGGCAAAATTGAATTGCTGTAAGGAAGCCTAGCCGGCTGAGTGGGTAGAATGCCTCCAACGTGTAACTCGATTCGGAGGAATTCGCATGCCTTATTACTATGGATACGGCTTTGGCATTGACCCGCTGTACCTGCTGGTTGTTCTTGTCTGCACGGTGCTTGGCCTTGCCGCGCAGAGCTATATCAACTCGACGTACAAGACGTGGTCTAAGGTTCGCTCGGACGGCGATACGGGTGCTACGGTCGCGCGCCGCATGCTCGATGCAAACGGCTGCAATGCCGTGGGTATCAAGGGCGTCGCCGGCGAGCTAACCGATCATTACAACCCGCAGGATAACAACCTGTATCTGTCGGATGCCAACCGTTCGGGCGGGTCGGTCGCAAGCGTTGCCGTCGCCTGCCACGAGGCGGGCCATGCCGCCCAGCGTCAAAGCGGCTACGCCATGATGAAGGTACGCACCGCTTTGGTCCCCGTCGTCAACTTTACCCAGAACACCTGGACGATCGTGCTGCTCATGGGCCTGTTTATGAACATCGCGGGGCTTACGACCCTCGCGTTGATTTTCTTCTCGTTTAGCGTGCTGTTCCAACTCGTTACGTTGCCTGTTGAGATTGACGCCAGCCGACGTGCTGTGGCGTACATCGAGCAGTCGGGTATGAGTTCCAAGCAGGTCAACGGCGCCAAGAAGGTGCTGACGGCAGCCGCACTTACCTATGTTGCTGCAGCTCTCACCTCGATTATTCAGCTGCTCTATCTTATGGCTCGCTACAACAGAAACTCCAACCGATAACAAATTGGGTCGCTGGGCGCCGCGGGGATTCGCGTCCTCGCGGCGCTGTACTATGTGTTGGACTTAATTTCGCACGGGGCCGGAGCCCTTGTGCACGATGACGAAAGGAGGCTGCGTGGCAGGCTGGAACCTAACCGGTAATGCCGTTTCCGCCGAGTTCGACGGTTCGGACGAGCAGGAGCGCAAGGAGCTCAGCGTGAGCCAGGCGGTAGAAATCGCTGCCGGTGCGCTCGATGCCATTCCGCAGCTGAGTGTCCTGGGCGAGGTCACGGGTTTTCGTGGTCCTAACGCCCGAAGCGGTCACTGCTATTTCCAGATCAAGGACGATTCGGCCGCCGTTGACTGCATCATTTGGAAGGGCGCCTATCTCAAGCGCACCTTCGACTTGCGCGACGGCATGCAGGTGAGCTTTAAGGGTAGCTTCAATCTCTATAAGGCCACGGGCCGCATGAGCTTTGTCGCCCGCTCGTTCTCGCTGGCGGGGGAGGGCTTGCTGCGTCAACAAGTGGCGCAGTTGGCCGAAAAGCTTCGCCGCGAGGGCCTGATGGACGAAGCGCGCAAACGTCGCATTCCGGTGTTCTGCTCGCGCGTGGCAGTCGTCACCTCGCTTTCGGGCGCCGTAATCGACGACGTCAAGCGTACGCTGCGCCGTCGCAATCCGCTCGTCGAGCTTGTCTGCGTGGGCGCCAAGGTTCAAGGCGAGGGTGCGCCGGTCGAGCTCATTGAGGGCTTGCGCCGTGCCGCTTCCATTACGCCGGCGCCCGACTGTATTTTGCTGGTGCGCGGCGGCGGCTCCTTTGAGGACCTCATGACCTTCAATGACGAGGAGCTTGCCCGCGCGGTGGCGGCTTGTCCTGTGCCCGTGGTGACCGGCATTGGCCATGAGCCCGATACCTCGATCTGCGATATGGTGAGCGACCGCCGTGCCTCCACGCCCACGGCGGCGGCCGAATCGGTGGCGCCGGCTCTGACGGAGTTGGTCGATGTGCTCGAGGCGCGCCATCAGCGCCTGGGTGCCGCGATGGCATCGATGATTGGGTCGGCCCAGGTCGACCTGGAGATGCTCGATCAGCGTGGCCGTCGTTCCTGGGATACCTATACGGCTCGCTTGGGCGACGCGCTCGATGCGGCCGCATGCCGCCCGTGTCTCAACGATCCGACATTTATGGTCGAGCGTCGTGAGTCAGAGCTTGCCTTGACGGCCGATCGTTTGTCCGGTGCCATAACGCGCTCGGTCGGGGCGTTCCGATCCAGCTTTGAACGCCTGCCCGAGCGTCTGGCTACAAGCACCTCGGGACTCGATGGCAAGCGCCATGCGCTCACGCTTGCGAGTTCCCGTCTGGAGCATCAGGGACGTACGATGCTCAGCAAACCCGCGTCCGACCTGGGCCGTGCGGCAGCCTCGCTCGATGCCCTGTCGCCGCTCAAGGTGCTTGCCCGTGGTTATTCCATCGCGTACAGCGATGATGGGGTGGCCACGAGCGCCAAGACCTTTAAGCCCGGCGATGCCATTCGTGTACGCATGGCAGACGGCAACGTGGCGGCAACGGTCAATACGGTCGAGTAGGCCGCGTTTCACAGCGATAAACCTTTAGGAAAGGAAACAGATATGGCAGAAAAGACCCCGGTCGAGCAGCTTACGTACAAGCAGGCTTCGCAGGAGTTGGAGCTCATCATACGCAGCTTGGAATCGGGCGATATGGAGCTCGAGGAGTCGCTTGAGAGCTATACCCGCGGCGTCGAGCTCCTCAAGAGCCTGCGTACCCGCCTGTCCGATGCCGAGCAGAAGGTCTCGGTGCTCCTGAAGGACGTCGACGGCAACGACGTGCTCGCCGACGGCGAAGCCGCCAACACCGACGACAGCCTTTCGTTCTAACCATCTCGACCAAATATAATTACCTTGGTCTGTAAGAAAGGAACCAACCATGTGTGATTGCATCTTCTGCAAAATTGCCAACCACGAGATCCCTTCGACCGTTGTCTATGAGGACGACCAGGTCATCGCCTTCGACGACCTCAACCCCCAGGCGCCGGTCCACACGCTCGTGATCCCCAAGAAGCACTACAGCGATATCGCCGATAACGTGCCGGCCGAGACCATGGGCGCCATGGCTCACGCCATCCAGGAGGTCGCTAAGGCCAAGGGCCTGGAGGACGGTTTCCGCGTCATCTCCAACAAGGGCGTCAACGCCGGTCAGACCGTCATGCATTTCCATATGCACGTCCTCGGCGGCAAGAACTTGGGTGAGAACCTCATCTGAGGGCGCGTAGGCCGTCGACTTGGCTGCCTTTGGAGTAATCTATGCAGCTTTCTCAACTCGAATACCTTCAAGCGGTAGCGAACTATGGCGGCGTGCGCAAAGCGGCTCGCGCCGTTCACGTGAGCCCACAGGCTGTCTCGTCGGCAATTAAGAAACTGGAGTCTGAGTATCAGATCGTTTTGCTCAATCGATCGGCGGGGGAGGCTGTTTTGTCTCCGGCGGGCAGAGAATTTGCGCGTCGTGCACGCGTGATCCTGGCACAAGTCGACGATCTCAAAAAGTACACCCAATCGGGGAACGGTGGCGTTTCGCCCGACGGCCACTTTCGTCTTTACGTCCCCTGTCTTCACGGGCGGGGGCGTCTTTTTTCCGAAAACTGGTACGACTCGTTTGAAAGCTCGCACCCTCAGATTCACCTTGATGTGTGGCATCAGCCAACGGCTACATGCTTTGAATCACTTGTGCTTGGCATTTCGGATGCGGCCATCTCATTTGAGGAACCAAGGGACAGTGTCCTTTCTTCGAAATACTTGGGTGAAAAGGAGCTCAAGGTTCTTTCGTGCCCAGCGGGTCATCAATCTGTGGGTGCTATGACCGTTCGTGAGTTACTGGGCGGCAGGTTAGCTGTTCCCATTAATTTGTCGCCCTGTCTCAATGCGATCAATCAATGCCCCGAAGCTCAGCTGGTTAATTTCCGCTTCCGCGACGTCGAATACGGAAACAGAGCGCAGGCTGAGTTTCTTCAAGCCGGGGGATTGATATTGGGTTTTTCTGGCTCTTCTCTCGCATCAGATGGGTCGGAAGTGAGCGAGTACTCTATTGAAGGTTCGCATGACGTAGCCTTGCCCATCTACTTTTGCTATCGACAAAATGCCTGGACCGATCGACACCAGACGGTATTTCTTCACCTATTGCGTCATCTTGCTTCGTGAGGCCATTTGGCCTCGTGTCGTCAAGTGAATGTTGACGCCTTGTAACACATGACTGACGGCTTTGCCCTCATGCTTTTCCAAGATTCCGATTTAGATTGTTGACTCTTGGAGGGCGGAGCATGAAAAACCGTACGGTTTTGCTTTATATGACGTTTGTTTTTCTGTCGAACTTCAGCACCATTTTGTATTTTCTGACGGTTTACCTTGAATTCGTCGGATTCTCGATGGTGGCGATTTCTAGCATGATGATTGCATATCAAGTGAGCAAGTTCATCCTTGAAGTTCCCACTGGCTATATTGCCGATAGGTTTGGACGAAAGACAAGTGGTCTCGTTGGCGTCGTGGGGATGCTTGGATACTACGCCGCCCTGCTTCTCGTCCGTTCTCCTCTGCTTTTAATCGGCGCGTTTGCTCTCAAAGGTTTTGCCGCTGCATGTATGAGCGGGTCCATGGAAGCGATTTACATTGACAGCGTCTCTCTGGACCAGCTCGTAAGGCTTAATGTCGTTGAGCGATTTGTTTTCTATGCCTCTTATGCCCTCTCCGCTTGTGTGGGCGGTTTCATTTCGTCCGCTGGCGCGTATCTCATTGGTCTTTTGGCAGATATCATCGCAATGGTGTTGACGTTGGTTGTCGTTGTCTGTATTCCTGAGGCGAGAAGAGAGGGCGCTGCGGTGACACCTGGGCATGGAATGAGCCCGAAGATGATCGGTGCCGCTATTGCGCGTAACGGCATTCTTCGTTCAGCGTTCATCATGGACTGCTCTCAGGCATTTGCTTTTGTCGCCCTGGAAGACTATTTCTCACTGTTGCTTGCGGGTCGCGGAATGAATGCCGTCGCTTCGGGTGTGATCATTGCGGTCCAGCTTCTTGCCTCGGCCTCCATGGGGCTTATTGTGCCCAGTGTGATTGCTCATGTCGACAAGGGCCGTTTTGCGCGTATTTGCGGCATCGTGCGCCTTTCCCTGGCTGCTCTGTTTTTGATTCCCTTTACTCCGGTCTATTTGCTGCCCGTGTTCTATGTACTGCAGACGGTCGCGTACTCGTTATTTGCTCCAATTAAATACTCAATTTTTCAAAATGCTGTCGATTCTTCGATGCGCTGTTCACTGATTTCGGTCCAAAGCCAGATGGTGGCGGTGGGTGCCATCCTTTTCTATCTGTTCAATGCTGCGTTGAGCAGCATCGCGGGCATTCGAGTCGTATTGCTTGTTGCGCTCGGGATTTCTTCCCTGGTGTATATCCCCGCGCTATTTCGTCTTACAAGTCAAAGGCCATGAGTATTTAGGCACCGATAACTTATATATCAACGCAATAAACCCGAGCGCGAGGGCGTTTGGGTTTATTATTGAAGCGTATGTAACCTGGCGGCGACACACCGCCTGTTAGTAGGGAGACACATGAACGTTCTGGTCGTCAACGCGGGATCTTCGACCCTTAAGTATCAGGTCATCGACACCAAGTCCCATAAGGTGTCCGCAAAGGGCTCCTGCGAGCGCGTCTGCTTTACCGGTGGTACCTTCACCCATGCTGCCAATGGCTCCAAGAAGGTGACCGAGAACATCGAGTTCCCCGACCACAAGGTCGCCATCGAGGTCGTCCTGAAGGACCTTGAGGCCAACGGCGTCAAGATCGAGGGCATCGGCCACCGTATCGTTCAGGGCGGTTGGTACTTTGGTGATTCCTCCCTCGTCGACGAGGACGTCCTCGCCAAGATTCGCGAGGTCGCCCCGCTGGCGCCGCTGCACAACAACCCCGAGGCCAACGTTATCGAGTACTGCCTGGAGCAGTATCCCGATCTGCCCAACGTCACGGTCTACGACACCGCTTTCCACTTCAACATGCCCGAGGTCGCCAAGACCTACGCCCTTCCCAAGGATGTTTGCGACAAGCTGCACATCCGTAAGTACGGCGCCCACGGCACCAGCTATCGCTACATCTCCAAGAAGGTCGCCGAGATGACCAACGGCGAGGCCCGCAAGGTCGTCGTGTGCCATATCGGCTCCGGCGCTTCCCTGTGCGCCATCGAGGACGGCAAGTGCATGGACACCACCATGGGCTTGACGCCGCTCGACGGCGTCATGATGGGCACCCGCTGCGGCTCCATCGACCCGGCTACCGTGTGCTACCTGCAGCGCGAGGGTGGCTACACCTTCGACGAGGTCGACGAGATGATGAACAAGAAGTCTGGCCTTTTGGCTGTGACCGGTGGCAAGACCAACGACTGCCGCAACGTTGAGGAGCTCGCCGCTGCTGGTGACCCCGAGGCTCAGCTCGCCTTCGACATGTTCGTCTACAAGATTGCCGCTAAGGCCGCCGAGATGGCCACCTCCATGTGCGGCATGGACACCCTGGTCTTTACCGCCGGCATCGGCGAGCACGCTCCGGCCGTTCGCGCTGGCGTGGCCGATCGTCTGGCCTTTATGGGCGTCAAGATGGATCACGCCCGTAATGCCCTGCGTGGCGACGGCGCTTGGTGCCTGTCCGCCAAGGATTCCAAGGTCAAGATTTTCGTCATCCCTACGGACGAGGAGTTCATGATCGCTTCCGACGTCGAGCGCATCGTCAACGGCAAGTAATTGCAAGAGGGGAGGGGCTGGACGACCGAGCGCCGTTCGGCCCCTCTTTTGCGCGCGTTGGGCGATATGCTGATATCTATTTATCAAGATATGATAACTTCTTATTAAAATGCGGCCGCCTTAAGGGGCCTGCGTCGACCGTATTGCACTGCGAAGGAGTCTCATGAACGTACTTGTTGTCAACGCCGGCAGCTCAAGCCTTAAATATCAGCTTTTGGATACCGATACCCGCAAGGTTTTCGCCAAGGGCAACTGCGAGCGTATCGGATCGGACATGGGCATCTTTGGCCACTCCGAGAACGGTGGCGCTAAGCAGACCGAGGAGGTCCCTTTCCCTGATCATCGCTCTGCTATCGCTCGCGTGCTCGAGGAGCTCGAGAAGACCGACTTTACGATTGATGGCATTGGGCATCGTATCGTTCAGGGCGGCTGGCACTTCGATGATTCCGCGGTTGTCGACGACGAGGTTATGGCCAAGATTCTTGAGGTGGCACCGCTTGCTCCGCTGCACAACTACGGCGAGGCCGCAGCGATTGAGTATTGCCGTGAGAAGTATCCGGAGCTGCCCAACGTGGCGGTCTTCGACACCTCGTTCCACATGACCATGCCCGAGGTTGCCTACACCTACGCGCTGCCCAAGGACGTTTGCGACAAGTACCACGTGCGCAAGTACGGCGCCCACGGCACGAGCCACCGCTATGAGTGGATGATGGCCAAGGAGATCCTGGGTTCGCGCTGCCACCGCCTGCTTTCGTGCCATCTGGGCAACGGTGCTTCGCTCGCTGCTGTCGAGGACGGCGTGTGCCGCGACACCACGATGGGTCTCACGCCGCTCGATGGCCTGATGATGGGCACCCGTTGTGGTTCCATCGACCCGGCCACCGTGTGCTACCTGCAGCGCGAGGGCGGCTACAGCTACCAGGAAGTCGATGACATGATGAACAAGCAGTCTGGTCTGCTTGCCATCTCGGGCATCTCCAACGACGCCCGCGACATCCGCACGCGCGCCTCCGAGGGCGACGAGCGCTGCCTGCTCGCCTTCGATATGTTCGCCTATAAGGCTATGCAGCAGGCCGGTTCCATGATCGCTTCCATGGCGGGCGTGGACACCATTACCTTTACCGCCGGCATCGGCGAGAACGACTGGTCGATCCGCAAGGCCTTCTGCGACTGCTTTGAGTGGCTGGGCGTGCGCATCGACAACAACAAGAACCGCGAGGCCGTGGGCAACGGCCCACAGGTCATCAGCGCCGCCGGCTCTTCCGTCACGGTTATGGTCATCCCCACCGACGAGGAATACATGATCGCCCACGACGTCGAGCGTCTGACCAAGAACAACTAACGCGCGCATTTGCAAGTAAACGAAAGGCCTCCAGAGCAACAGCTCCGGAGGCCTTTTTGCTAGCAAGCGGAAATTCCAGTCCCGAGAGGATATGTACGCTACTCAGCCATCTGAGCCTGGACGGCGGTGATGGCTACGACACCCACGATGTCGTCGGCAGAGCAGCCGCGCGAAAGGTCGTTGACCGGCTTGGCGATGCCCTGCAGGATGGGGCCGTAGGCGTCAGCGCCAGCGAAGCGCTGGACCAGCTTGTAGCCGATGTTGCCGGCCTCGAGGTCGGGGAACACGAGCACGTTGGCCTTACCGGCAACAGAGGAGCCGGGGGCCTTGAGCTGGGCGACGGTGGGGACGATAGCGGCGTCGAGCTGCAGGTCGCCATCGATGGCGAGCTCGGGAGCCTTCTCCTTGCAGAACTTCACGGCCTCCTGGACCTTCTTGGCGACCTCGCCGCCGGCGGAGCCCATGGTGGAGTAGGAGAGCATGGCCACGTGCGGCTCAACGTTGCCCATGAAGGTGGACCAGGAGTGAGCGGAGGCGATGGCGATCTCGGAGAGCTCGTCGGAGGACGGGTTGATGTTGAGGCCGCAGTCGGCGAAGATCAGTGTGCCGTCGGTGCCGAACTGCGGGGTGTCGGTGCACATCACGAAGAAGGCCGACACCAGCTTGGTGCCCGGGGCGGTCTTGAGGATCTGCAGCGCGGGGCGCAGGGTGTCGGCGGTGGAGTGGCAGGCGCCGGAGACCAGGCCGTCGGCGTCGCCCATCTTGACCATCATGGTGCCAAAGTAGGTAGCGTCCATCACCTGGGCGCGAGCCTGCTCGATGGTGACGCCCTTCTTGGCGCGGAGCTCGGCAAACTTCTGCGCGTACTCCTCGTGCTTCTCGGCATTACGCGGGTCGATGACGGTAGCGCCGGGAACGTTGATCTCGTCGGGGTTGCCCAGGATGACGATCTTTGCTAGGCCCTCCTCGATGATCTTGGTGGCTGCGACGATGGTGCGCGGATCCTCGCCCTCGGGCAGGACGATCGTCTTAAGGTCGGCCTTGGCGGCAGACTTCATACGGTTTAGGAAATCGCTCATGTTACTCCTTACAAGCGTTTCGCTAAGCTCCAGGCGCCCGGCTGTTCACGAATAAACCCGCTGCTAGCGGGTTTACCTTTCAATTATGTACGCCGCGGTGCTTGAGCTTTCCTTGTGTGGCAAGCTCATTATAGGACGCATTAGCGCTATAATCGCTCTGATAAATATGTCTCGAAGAATGTTCGAGAAAAGCCCAGCTAACGAGCCCGTGGCTTTTGACAAGGAGTATCGATGCAGATTACCTCAGGCCTGCCTGAAGGCTTTAACGCCGGCGCATACGACATGATTGTCGTCGGTGCCGGATATGCCGGCGCCGTTTGTGCCCGCCGTCTCGCCGAGACCATCGGCTATCGCGTTGCCGTTCTGGAGCGCCGTAGCCACATTGCGGGCAACGCCTACGACTGCGCTGATGAGGCCGGGATCCTGGTCCACGAGTATGGTCCGCACATCTACCATACCTTTAACGAGCGCGTCCACAATTTCCTGTCGCGCTTTACCAAGTGGACGGACTACCAGCACAAGGTGCTTGCCAATATCAACGGCACCCTTATGCCCGTGCCCTTTAACCATGCGAGCCTTAAGCTCGCCTTTGGCGATGAGCGCGGCGAGGAGCTGTATCAGAAGCTCGTGGAGACCTTTGGCAAGGACGTCAAGGTGCCCATCATGGAGCTGCGCAAGAAGAACGACCCGGATCTTGCCGAGGTCGCCGATTACGTCTACGAGAACGTCTTTTTGCATTACACCATGAAGCAGTGGGGTCAGACGCCCGACCAGATCGATCCTTCGATCACCGGCCGCGTTCCCGTCTTTGTGGGCGACGATGATCGCTACTTCCCGCAGGCTCCCTTCCAGGGCATGCCGCAGGATGGCTATACCGCGCTGTTCGAGCACATGCTCGACCACGATCTGATTGATGTGTTCTGCGACGTGGACGCCCGCGACCTCTTCGAGATCGACGAGACCACCGTTAAGATCGACGGCAAGGTCTATGGTGGTGAGATCGTCTACACCGGTCCACTCGACGAGCTGTTCAACCTCGATCTGGGCGCGCTACCGTACCGTACGCTTGACATGAAGTTCGAGACGCTCGATATGGACCAGTTCCAGCCCGTGGGCACCGTCAATTACACCACGAGCGAGGATTACACGCGTATCACCGAGTTCAAGAACATGACTGGTCAGGTCCTGCCCGGCAAGACCACCATCATGAAGGAGTATTCCAAGGCCTATACGCCCGGCTCGGGCGAGACGCCCTATTACGCCATTCTGGAGCCCGAGAACCGCGAGCTCTATGAGCGCTATCTCGAGCGCGTCCAGAACCTGACGAACTTCCACCCGGTGGGTCGCCTGGCCGAGTATCGTTACTACGATATGGATGCCGTGACCAACTCTGCCCTTGATCTTTCGGATGAGATTATCGCCTGCCATGCATAAAGTCATATCATTCGGTATTCCCTCGTATAACGCCGCCAAGGACATGGACCATTGCATCACCTCCATTCTGGAGGGGAGCAATTATGCCACCGATATCGAGATCATCATCGTCGATGACGGTTCCAAGGACGAGACGGCAGCCAAGGCTGATGAGTGGGAGACACGTTATCCCGGAATCATCCGCGCGGTGCATCAGGAGAACGGCGGCCACGGCATCGCCGTCCTTTCGGGCTTGCGTGAGGCGCAGGGTACCTACTACAAGGTCGTCGACTCGGACGATTGGCTCGATGGTGCCGCCCTGTCGACCATGCTTTCGATCCTGCGCGGTTTTGAGGAGCGCGACCAGCGCGTCGACCTCTTTATCTCGAACTATGTGTACGAGAAGGTTTACGAGGGCACGCATACCGCTATTGGCTACAAGTTTGCCCTGCCGCGAAAAAAGATCTTTACCTGGGACCAGATTGGCCATTTCCGTCTGGACCAGAATCTGCTCATGCACAGCCTGTGCTATCGCACGGATGTGCTGCGCGCGTCCAATCTGCCTATGCCGCCGCACACGTTCTATGTAGACAACATCTACGCCTACGTGCCGCTGCCGCGCTGCAAGACCATGTACTACGCCGACATCGACCTCTACCGCTACTTTATCGGTCGCGAGGGCCAGAGCGTCAACGAGGCCACGATGGTCAAGCGTCTGGACCAGCAGTTTCGCGTGACGCGCATCATGATGGAGTCGTTCCACCTGTACAGCGATGTCGAGTCGTCGCGTCTGCGCTCGTACATGATGGGCTATTTCACCATGATGATGGCAATCTGCTCGGTGCTTACTAAGCTTTCCGACGAGGATTGTGCCGACGAGCGCCTGAAGACGTTGTGGAGTGATTTGAAGGCCTACGACGAGCGCATGTATCGTCGTGCCCGCTACGGCGTGGTCGGCTTCTTCACCAATCTGCGCGGTCGTGCCGGTGACAAAACCACACTCGGCCTATACCGTCTTGCCTCAAAGATCTTCAAATTCAACTAGCTGCCGAGTAATCGCTGCTGATAGGTTGACTGGGCCCCTTGGCCTTTAGTTTGCTACTGCGAACAGTCCTGCTCGCACGGAAAGCACATTAAGTGCTTTCCGGCTCGTGCGGAACTTGTATCAAACTAAAGGCCAAGGGGCCTCTGCTATAAGAATCGATTGTCAGGTTATTTGAATTTGAAGATCTTCGACGCGCGGTACACAGGGGCCTGGGCTGAAAAAATATTAGTTGGTAGTCGGTCGGAGGCGGGCGGGCATTACGTTTGTCGCGAGTTCCGCATGCAAAGAAGGCCACTTAATGTGGCCTTCGTCTTGCATAGGACTGTAGAGCAGCAAACGTAATGCCCGCCCGCCTCCGACCGACGGTCGAGTGAGATTACTTCGCAGCACCTGGGATTCCGTGGGAGGTTTTGGCGGTTTTGGCTCCGTTTACGATGGCGGTCTGTAAGGCCCTTACGGCGAGCATGCCCAACAGGTCCAGGGGAACGGCGGCGCTTGCCTGGGCGCCCAGTTTGCCGCTGGCGAGGGTGTAGATGGTGTCGCCGTCGTTGGTGGTGTGCGTGGGACGGATGGCGTGTGCGTAGGCGTCTGCGGCCATCTGGGAGACCTTGGTGGCCTGGGCCTTAGTGAGTTTCACGTTGGTGACGATGCAGCTGATGGTGGTGTTGGTGCGGTCGAGCGGCATCTGCATAGAGCCTGCGGCGGCAAAGGCGGCGAGCTCCATGTCGACGATCTGGTCGCTATCGGCTGCGGCGCGCATGCCTGCGATCCACTCGCCAGTGGTCGGGTCGACGACGTTGCCGCAGGCGTTGACCGAGACCACGGCGCCCACCTTGACGGGGCCGAGTGCCACGGCGGCAGCTCCGAGGCCGGCCTTCATGCAGGTGGCGGGGCCCATGAGCTTGCCCACGGTGGCACCGGTGCCGGCACCTACATTGCCCTGTTCGAGCTTGGCGGGGGTGTGGTCGAGCGCCTCGCGCACGGCGGCGATGCCGGCCTCAATGCCGGGTCGCACTGTGGAGTCGCCAAAGGCAAGGTCGAAGATACAGCTGGAGCACACGATGGGCACCTGAGTGGGGCCGACGGGCAGACCGATACCGCGGCTCTCGAGTTCGCGGGCCACGCCGCTTGCGGCTTCGAGGCCAAAGGCCGATCCGCCCGAAAGGCAGACGGCGTGGACCTTATCGACGGTGTTCTCGGGACGCAGCAGGTCGGTCTCGCGCGAAGCGGGAGCGCCGCCGCGTACGTCAACGCCGCCGGTGGCACCCCCGGGCGCCACGATTACGGTGCAACCGGTGCCGGCCTCCTCGTCCGTATAGTTGCCAAAGCAAAAGCCATCGACATTGCAAACATCGATGGCTTCGAGCAGCGTATCCATATTTTCTCCTATCGGTTTTCCGCCGCGCCTTATGCCCGGTCGGGATCCGTACGGTACGGCAAAATTGTAGGCGCTGGGGGATGCCCAGCGCCAGATGCAATTACGAGAGTTTTTGAATCGCGCGTGCGACGCGAGCGATGGGCAGGCCCACCACGTTGTAGAAGTCACCCGAAATGTCATGCACGAGCATGCGTCCTCCTGTGCCCTGAATGCCGTAGGCGCCGGCCTTGTCCATGGGCTCACCCGAGGCGACGTAGTGCTCGATCTGCTCGTCGGTGAGCTCGTAGAACGTCACGTCGGTCACATCGACAAAGGACAGGCTTTCGGCGGCATGCGGGGCGGCCGTATCGCCTGCCTTAACGATGCAGACGCCGGTTGCGACCTGGTGCGTGCGGCCCGAAAGCTCACGGAGCATAGTGCGCGCATCGTCCTCGGTTGCCGGCTTGCCCAGAATCTTGCCGTCAAAGGTGACGATGGTGTCGGCCGCGACCGTCAGCTCATTGGGCTCGGCATACTCGGCAGCAACGGCAGCCGCCTTGGCGCGTGCCAAGCGCTCGACAAGCGTGAGCGGGGCCTCGCCATCAAAGGGCGTTTCGTCGATATCCGCGGGAATCACGCGAATGTTGTAGCCTGCCTCGCGCATCAGCTCTATGCGGCGCGGCGATTGCGAAGCCAAAATCATAGTTGGATGCCCTCGGCGACCTTCTCGACGGCCTTGTCGCCGGCGAGCGTGCGCAGCAGCTCCAATGCAAAGGGGAGGGACTGTGCCATGCCGCTGGCAGTGATGATGTTGCCGTCTTGCGTGACCTTCTCGCCGGTATAGGCGCCTTCGGGGAAGCTTTTCTCAAAGCCAGGGAAGCACGTGGCATGGCGCCCCTCGAGCAGGTCGAGCTCGCCCAGGATAAACGGGGCGGCGCAGATGGCGGCGACGTGCTTGGTTGCGGCGAACTCGCAGACCACGTCGCAGACGCGCTGATCTGCGCGCAGGTTGGTGGCACCGGGCAGGCCGCCGGGCAGCACGACGCAGTCGTACTCGTCAAAGTTGATCTCATCAAAGAGCGCATCGCAGGTCACGGGGATCTGCAGCGAGCTTACGACCTCGCGCGTGGGCATGATCGAGACGAGCGTGGCACGCACGCCGCCGCGACGCATGACATCGACCATGGTCAAGCATTCAATAGTTTCAAAGCCATCGGCGGCGAGAACGGCAACGCTGGGCATGAGGGTTCCTTTCATAGGCGGCATACAATTAGCCGTCTTATACCCCGAAGACCTCCGCTTGCCACGCTCGATTTCCCAATGTTTAAAATAGCCCCGTCCGAATTAGCTACCCTCACCCATCCTCAACAATCTCAATCTGTAACATCTAGACCCACTTTTGACCCCTAACTGTTACAGATCAAGACAAACGGAAACTGCCCCGACAAAACGTCTAAATCTGTAACATCTACGGACCAAAACCGGGTCTTACTGTTACAGAGCGAGACAGTCCCCAACAGCACCGCCCCGTTCGGGGAACGACCGCCACAGGTACGGCGGGCAGAGGCTCACTTTTTCCTCGGTTTTTCTTGACGGAATCTCACCTGTTGTAGTATTTTGTCCCAGTCTAAAAACGCGTGGACTTTTCTGGGCGCTAGCCACCTTTTTGCCACGCAACCGAGCAGTCGGTTGCGTGGCTTTTTTCGTCTTGGCAGCAGGTACCACATGCACCGCCAGAAGACCGCACGAGCCCACCTTCCGACTGCAGGGAACAGACGCACGAGACGTGCATCTGCAAGACAGCAGACGGAAGGGAGCCTAATGGCAGGAACAAACACAATCAAGCAACAGGCCGCCGGGGCAGGAGTCACGGGCGCGGGACAGGCCAAGGCGGCGCTCCAGGTCTTTGCGGGCGGCGCCTGCTACGGCGCGATGGCCACGACCTACAAGCTCGCCTACGCCGCGGGCTTCACCTCGGCACAGGTGGTGGCGAGCCAGGCGTGGTTTGGCTGCATCTTCTTCGCCCTCGCCACGCTCGCAGGGCACGCACTCGGGCACCGCTGGCAGCGCGTGGGCTGGAAGCTCGCCCTTAAGCTCATGGTCCTGGGAGCCCTCACCTGCCTCACCTCAATCCTCTACTGCTACGCCATGAGCGTGCTGCCCGCCCCGGTGGCGCTCACGCTCCTCTTCCAGTTCACGTGGCTGGGGCTCGTGTGGCAGACCGTCATGACGCGCCGGCCGCCGAGGCCCCTCCAAGCAGTCTCCGCCCTGGTCATCGTCTTCGGGACGGTGTTCGCGAGCGGCGTTTACAAGACCGGCATCACCGGGTACGACCCCGTGGCCCTGCTCTGCGCGCTGGGGGCGGCCGTGTCTTGCTCCCTCTTTGTCACCCTCTCCGGCAGAGTCGAGGCCCCCTGCTCGTCCGAGCAGCGCGGCGTCATCGTGTGCGCGGGCTCCGTGGTCATGTCGCTCACGGTGTGCCCGGACTACGTCGTCTCGGGCGTCCTCGCCCAGGGCATCCTGCCCTTTGCCGTCATCGCCGGCTTCTTTGGCATGCTCTGCCCGGTCCTGCTCTTCGGCATGGGCTCTCCGCACCTGCCCGCGGGCCTCTCCACTGTCATGGCCGCCGCGGAACTCCCCGCCGGCCTGTTCATCGCCATGATCGTCCTCGGCGAGCCGCTCGGCGTCGTCGAGTGGCTGGGCGTCGCCATCATCCTCGCCGGCGTGTGCCTGGCACAAGTCCCCTCCCTGCTTGGAGGCCGGGAGGCACGTCGCGCCGCCGCAGGACAAGCCGTCAGCTAGTCACCCCTTCACAGGCGGCCCGCGCGCATCAGGGAAAGGGCCACGGGCCCGGCGCGCGAGGCCGCAAGGACGTTATAAAGCGTCCCCCGCAGAGATGGGGGCGCCAGAGAGAAGGAGGCACCATGCCATTTCCAAAAGGGTTCCTTTGGGGAGGAGCCACCGCCGCCAACCAATGCGAGGGAGGTTATGACGAGGGCGGCCGCGGCCTTGCCAACGTCGACGTCATCCCACACGGGCCGGAGCGCAACGACGTAAGCCGCGGCCTGAGGCGCATGCTCGACTTTGAGCCCGGGTACTACTACCCGGCCCAGACGGGCATCGACTTCTACCACCACTACCGCGAGGACATAGCCCTCTTCGCGGAGATGGGCTTTAAGGTCTTTCGCCTCTCCATCGCCTGGAGCCGCATCTTTCCCGATGGCGACGAGGAGGAGCCCAACGAGGCCGGGCTCGCCTTCTACGAGGACGTGTTCCGCTGCTGCCGCGAGCACGGGATCGAGCCCCTCGTGACCATCACGCACTTCGACTGCCCCATCCACCTCGTCAAGAAGTACGGCGCCTGGCGAAACCGCACCCTTATCGAGCTCTACAAGCGGCTTGTGACGGTGCTCTTCAACCGCTACCGCGGCCTCGTGCGCTGGTGGATCACGTTCAACGAGATGAACATGATCTTGCACCGTCCCTTCATGGGTGCCGGCATCGTCCTCGAGCCCGGGGAGAATGCCCGCGAGGCCGAGTACCGCGCCGCGCACAACGAGCTCGTGGCGAGCGCCTGGGCCACCAAGATCGCGCACGAGGTCGATCCGGAGAACAGGGTGGGCTGCATGCTCGCCGCGGGAAGCTACTACCCCTACTCCTGTCGTCCCGAGGACGTTCGCGCGGCGCAGGTCAAGAACCAGGAGGACCTCTTCTTCGTGGACGTGCAGGCGCGCGGTCGCTACCCCGGCTACGCGCTCAAGATGCTCGAGCGCGAGGGCATCGACGTGGGCATGACCGCCGAGGACGAGCGCATCCTTGCGGAGAACACCGTCGACTTCATCTCGTTTAGCTACTACTCCTCGCGCTGCACCGCGGGCGACCCCGACTCCGTGGGCGGCGTCGCCGAGGGCAACGCCTTCGCCGGCGTGGAGAACCCCTACGTGCGCACGAGCGACTGGGGCTGGGTCATCGACCCGCTGGGATTCCGCATCACGATCAACGACCTCTGGGACCGCTACCAGAAGCCGCTCTTTGTGGTGGAGAACGGCCTCGGCGCCTATGACGAGGTGCTTCCCGACGGCACGATCGAGGACGACTACCGCATCGCCTACCTGCGCGAGCACATCGAGGCCATGCGCGACGCCATCGAGCAGGACGGCGTCGAGATGCTCGGCTACACCACCTGGGGGCCGATCGACCTCGTGAGCGCGGGCTCCGGCGAGATGGAGAAGCGCTACGGCTTCATCTACGTGGACCGCGACAACCTGGGCAACGGCACGCTCGAGCGCAGGCGCAAGAAGAGCTTCTACTGGTATCAACAGGCCATCGCCACCAACGGAGGCGACCTGGGCTAGCCGCCCGGGCAATATCACTAAGGAGATAATAATGGCAGAAAAATACGACGACCTGGCCAGATCCATACTCGAGAACGTAGGCGGCGCCGAGAACGTCGCCAGCGTCGCGCACTGCATCACGCGCGTGCGCTTCAAGCTCAAGGACGAGTCCCGCGCCAACACGGCCAAGATTGAGACCCTCAAGGGCGTCATCCAGGTCATCCAGGCCAACGGCCAGTACCAGGTGGTCGTGGGTAACATCGTCGAAGACGTCTACGACGCGGTCATGGAGGCCGGCAACTTCTCGGGCGGCGCAAGCGCCGACGACGAGCCCCAGGGCGATAAGACCGTTGCCTCCGTCATCATCGACCTCATCTCTGGCATCTTCCAGCCCATCCTGGGACCGCTTGCCGCCGCAGGCATCATGAAGGGACTGCTTGCCCTCATCACCTACTTCGTCCCGGCCTTTGCAAACGGCGGCCTCTACACGCTGCTCTACACCGTGGCTGACGGCTTCTTCTACTTCCTTCCCGTCGCCCTGGCGTTCAGTGCCGCGCGCAAGTTCCGCATGAACGAGTTCACTGGCGTGGCAATCGGCGTGGCGCTCCTCTACCCGACGATGGTCGCCCTGACCTCGGGCGAGGCGCTCGGCAGCATCGACCTCGGCGTGGCCGGCACGTTCTCGTGGTACGCCACCGCCCTCGGGGTCCCCATCATCATGCCCGTGTCCGGCTACGTGAGCTCGGTGATCCCCGTCCTTCTCATGGTGTGGTTCGGCTCTATCCTTGAGCGCTGGCTCAAGAGCTGGATGCCGACTGCGCTCAAGATGTTCCTCGTACCGCTCGCCACGATGACGGTCTCCATCGTCTTGGGCTACCTCGTCATCGGCCCGGTGGCAACCCTCATCACCAACCTGCTGAGCGCGGCGTTCTCGTTCATCTTCCAGCTTCCCGTGGTTGGTTCCGTCCTGGGCAGCGCCCTGGTCGGCGGACTGTGGATGTGCCTCGTCATCTTTGGCTTCCACTGGAGCCTCATCCCCATCTCCATCATGAACCTAAACACCCTCGGCCACGACAGCGTGCTCGCCGCCACCATCGGCCACGGGTTCGCGCTCGGAGCGGTCATCTTTGCCATGTACCTCAGAAACAAGGACGAGCGCTTCCGCGGCATCGCCCTTCCCGCGATGATCTCCGCCTTCTTCTTCGGCGTCACCGAGCCGGGCATCTACGGCATCGCCCTGCCCAACAAGCGCGCATTCGTCGTGGCATGCCTGAGTTCCGCCGTTGGCGGCGCCATCGTGGGAATGACGGGCGCCCTCATGTACATCTCGGGCGGCCTCGACGTCTTCAACCTGCTCAACTTCATCGACGGGACCCCTGGTGGCGCCGGGATCTCTCACATGATCTTCGCGATCATCGCCTCGCTCGTCTCTGCCGTCCTGGCCTTTGTTATCGAGTTCATCACCTACCGGCCCAACGACGAAGAGGAAGGCGCCCGCTAGCTTGCGCCTCTTCTCGACCAGCTCCATGTAATTGAGGAGCAGTTGAGGTGGGTGAGGGCCGAGGGCGATCAAGGTGGCCGCCCTCGGCCCGGGACAACCTGCCAGAAGGCGTTTAGCTTTCTCGGGCGGCGCTGAAATGAACTGCGCCCCGATACTTGGACGGGTCAATTAGCGGCCTATGCCGCACATGGGGACTGATTCCGGAACTCCTCCGGGGTCAGCCCCTTTTGCTTAGCCCGCCTCCTCCTCTTGTTCCAGTGAACGGTATAGGCTTCGAGGTCCCGCTTGAACTCCTCGAAGCTCCGCCACGTCCGGTTCCTGTAGAATTCGTCCTTCAGGCGCCCCGGCAGCAGCTCCGTCGCATGAGCTTGCTCTCGCACGCCGCCGGCCCCGGCCGGGTCCGGGCACCCTTCGGCGCGCCCGTACCCCCTGTCGCAAAGCTCTGCTGCAAGAGTCCTCAGCGTGGCGTCGTGCCTGACTCTCCCGTCCATAAAGAAGCCCCCATTTTTAATGTTCAAGAAATGAGGGGGCGGTTCAATTTCGGGACGGGGATTAAATAATCATTCGGTGCAAATTGATTATTTAATCCCCGTCCCAGAAAAATCATCGGGCGTGGCCTTGGGCAAACAGTCTAGTTGCGCTTGAGGTGGACGACGGTTTCGCAGTGGAAGGTTTGCGGGAACAGATCGACCGGTGTGATCTTGACGGGGGAGAAGGTGCCTTCCTCGACAAAGCGCTTGAGATCGCGCGCCAGGGTGGCAGGGTCGCAGCTCACATAGGCGACATCGCGCGCACTCGTGCTGGCGATGAGGTCGATGGCCTCGGGCGCCAAGCCCGCGCGTGGTGGGTCGACCACCAGGACATCGGCGTCCTGGTCGGGGAACTCGCGCACGGCATCGCCGCCGATGACGTCGACGTTATCGAGCTTGTTGATCTCCAGGTTGCGACGCAGGTCGCGCACGGCCGGGCCGTAGGCCTCGACGGCGGCGACAAAGTCGCAGCGGCGGGCGAGCGGCAAGGTAAAGGTGCCGGCACCGCAGTACAGGTCCACGGCAAGCTCGTCTTCCTGCGGATCGAGCGCCTCCATAACGAGCTCGATCAAAATCTCGGCGCCCTTGGTGTTGACCTGGAAAAAAGACGGGGCAGACAAGCGCATCTGACCCTCGGCGATATTCTCGGTCCATGAGCCCTCTCCGGCGAGCATTTCGACCTTGGAGACACGGCGGGCCTTCTTTTCGCCCTTGCTCATCACGCGCACGACGCTCGTGGGATGAGCGGCGTCCGCCAGCACGCGGGAGACCTGCGAGCGCGGAAAAGAGCCTGTCGGCGTCCAGAGTGCGACCTCGAGTGCCTTGGTGCGGCGCGATGCGCGAATGCCCACGCGTTCGAGCCCCAAGTCATGGCTGCCGCTTAGATAGTTAAGTGCGCCGACGACCGATTTGAGTGCCTTCGGGAAGCGCTTATCGAACAGCGGACACATATCGACGGTCACGATTTTGCTGGGGTCGACACCGTGCATGCCAAGGCGCACGCGACCGTTGACGACGGTCGGTTCGAGCTCGATTTTATTGCGGTAGCCCCAGTCGTCCTTGGTGTGGCAGATGGGCTGTACCAACTCATCGACCTGCTCAGGAGCGAACTTGCCGATGCGCTCGAGCGTGGAGCGCAGGTTTTGCTCCTTGGCGGCGAGCTGTGCCGTGCGTGAGAGATTGCCCCACGAACAACCACCGCAGATGCCCACGAAGGGGCAGGGGGGCTGAATGCGATCGGGGCTCGGCTCCAGAATCTCGGTCGTGCGGGCGCGCATAAACGACTTGCCGTCCTGCACGACCTCGGCTTCGACGGTGTCGCCTGCCACGGCGCGCTGCACAAAGACGGCCTTGCCGTTGTCGGCATGTGCCAGACCGTCGGTGCCGTACGTCATCGATTCTATGGTGAGCTTCATATTCCTGCCTGCCATTCGCGGTTTTGTTCGCAACCATGGTAGCAGGGAAAAGCGCCCCGTATCTGGGGCATTCCTCAAATACGGGGCGCTTCTACAAACGACTATTTCGTCTTGCCGGTAATGAGCGTCTTAAGACCCAGGCCGATCAGGCCCAGGCCCATGCGCACGCGACCGGGGCGATGGCGCTCGATGGCCTTGGTCTTGCCGGCGGGCTTATCGCGACGGGCGCTCGTCTCGGATACGGGCTTGGTGACCTGCGGCTCGGGCTGAGGCGCAGGTGCAGGCTCGGGCTCAATGACGGTCGCCTGGACCTCTTGGACCTTGGGTGTGGTCGGCTGCGGATCAGGAGCTGGGGCGGGCTTTGCCTCGGCGGCGGGCTCCGGAGTCGCGGTAGCGGGCTCGGGCGCTTTCTCCATGGCGGGCTCTGCGGCAGCCTCGGGCTCATTCACCGGGGGAGCGGCAACCGCTTCCGGTTTGGCGGCTGCCCCATGTTCAACCTCGTCCTGAATAGCTTCTTCGGCCACACGTTCCTTCTCCTGTGCGCGCTGCTGCGCGGCGGCCTCGGCGTTGCGATAGGCACGCTCCAGTAGAGCTTCCTGCGAGTTGAAGGGTTTCTCACCCTCTGCACACTCCACGGGGACCCAGGTGCCGTCGCTCGTGAGGCTGCGGGCCTTCACGTTGTCCTGCAGCTGCATGCCCATGCACTCGTGTACCAGGGCGCGGCAGGTGGGGTCGAGCACGGGGAAGGCAATCTCCACGCGGTGCTCGGTGTTGCGCGTCATCATGTCTGCCGAGCTCAGGTAAATCATGTCCGAGTCCACGCCGAAAGCATAGACGCGCGCGTGCTCCAAAAAGCGTCCGACGATGGAGCGGACATGCACGTTCTCGGTCTTGCCCGGAACACCGGGCTTGAGGCACGAGATGCCTCGGATGATCATGTCTACGCGCACGCCGGCACACGATGCCTCGGCGATCTTGTCGATAACCTCGCGGTCGGTCAGCGAGTTGAGCTTAAAGAACACGCGGGCGGGCTCGCCGGCAAGGGCGCGCTGGATCTCGCGGTCAAGCCCGCGCATGATGAGCGGTTTCAGTCCGACGGGCGCCACACCCAGGAAGCGGTAGTCGCCGCGCAGGTTGCCCAGCGACAGGTTGCGGAAGAACAGGTTGGCGTCCTCGCCGATGCCGGGATGGGCTGTCATGAGCATAAAGTCGCTGTAGAGTTTGGCCGTCTTCTCGTTAAAGTTGCCGGTGCCCAAAAGTGTGAGGCGCGTTAGCGCCATGCCCTCGCGATAGGTGAGCTGGCAGATCTTTGAGTGGCATTTAAAGCCCTCGGAACCATAGATGACGGTGCAGCCGGCCTCTTCCAGGCGCTCGGCCCACTCGATGTTGTTCTGCTCGTCAAAGCGTGCGCGGAGCTCCATGAGCACCGTGACCTCTTTGCCGTTCTCGGCAGCATCGATCAGCGACTCGCATAGGCGGCTCTGCTTGGCCACGCGGTAGAGCGTGATGCGCAACGAGATGCACTCGGGGTCGTAGGCTGCTTCGTGCACCAGGTCCAAGAACGGGTTCATGGCCTCGTAAGGGTAGAAGAGCAGCTTGTCGTGCTGCAGCACCTGCTCGCGGATGGAGCGGGTCATGTCGATGGTGGGATTGGGCTGCGGCTTAAACGGCGTAAAGAGCAGCTCGTTGCGCAGGTGCTCGGGAATCTTGCCCTCAATGCCAAAGACGTAGCCCAGGTTGAGCGGGATATCGCAGGTAAAGACCGAGCGACGCGAAAGCTCGAGCGCCTTGCGGATAGTCTTGAGCGTCGCCTTCTCGAGCGATCCCGAGACCGCGAGCACTACCGGCTGCAGGCGCAGGCGCTTCTTGAGAATGCGCTTCATGTGCTGGCGGTAGTCCTCTTCCTCCTCGACGCCCTCGCCGTCCGGATCGATGTCAGCGTTGCGGGTGACGCGGATCAGCGCACGATCCAGCGGCTTATAGGAGCCAAAGCAGCTGTCCAGGCAGGCGAGGATGACGTCCTCGAGCAAGATGTAGGAGTAGGTGCCGGTGGGCGAGGGGATCTCGACCACGCGGTTCATCGAGGCGGGAATCTCGATAAGGCCCAGCAGGCTCTCCTCGTCGGTGGCACCGTCCAGACCACAGGCCAGATAGAGCGCGCCATTGCGCAGGTTGGGGAAGGGGTGGCGAGGATCGATGACCAGCGGCGAGATGACCGGTGACACGTAGGCCTGGAAGTAGCGGGTTACAAAGGTGCGCTCCTCGGGCGTAAGCGAATCGATGCGGGCGCGGTGAACGCCCAAGGTGTCGAGCTTGCCCTCGATGCTCTTAAAGATGGACTCCCAACGGGTAAGGAGCCCGGGCATTTCGGCCATGACAGCATCGACCTGTTCGGAGGCGGTCATATTGCTCTTGTTGTCGACAGGTTGTTTTTTGAGCTCCGCCAGATCGGACAGGCCGCCCACGCGCACCATAAGGAACTCGTCGAGGTTGGACTCGAAGATCGAGACGAACTTTAGTCGCTCGAATAACGGAACGGTTTCGTCGAAGGCTTCGTCGAGCACGCGGTTGTCAAAGCGTAGCCAGCTGAGCTCTCGGTTTTGCGTGTACGAGAAGTCGCGCGGCGGTTTGCGCAGCTTTGCGGCGGCTTGCTTCTTTTCGATTTTGCTCGGCATATGCATCTGTCCGTTCAGTCCCCACAAGGGACGGTAGCCTAACACTAATCACTATTGTCTCAATTTAGTCGACCGCTGGCACGGACGTATCGCGTGAACGGTATCTTTACCTACTTCTTACGCTGACAAGTCATAGGACTGACGTCCTGCTCGTCTGCAAGCGGTCTATATCCTCACTCAACTGGTACGTAAGTGTGAATAAGAATGATGGATAGCTGAATATCATTGAATGCAGGCGGAAACGTAAACAAACATCATTTATATACATAAAACCGATTTAGCTATGCAATTCTGAATCAAAAGTTTAGAGATGCAATTGCAAATAGTTTTTTGGAAAAAGAGCGTTTACCTTAGAAAAGTTACTTTAGAACGCCGAAGTACATTATGGGGAATCTCGTGCGATATACCGTTCATCGCACTTTGTTGACCGTTCGGGGGCGAGGTGGAATTGCGGGTGGAATTTGGATATAACTAGAGCTGTCAGCAAGCAGCGTCCGCTATGGAAGGGCGCTGAGAGATTCGGCCGAAAGGCCCGAAAGAAAGGTAGGAGGCCATGACGAAAGGTCTGCACGTGCCTTCCGAGATCGGCAAGCTCAGGAAGGTCTGCCTGCACCGTCCCGGCGACGAGCTCCTCAACCTGCCGCCCGACGAGCTCGAGCGACTCCTGTTC
>DBFAZJ010000209.1:0-7275 GCA_048244295.1 Collinsella sp. | reverse complement strand
GGACTCAGCGCAACGCGTTGCGCTGAGTCCTGAGGCTGTTGCAATGAAAATGACAATCAAGGGATGAAAAAGGGCTGAGGGAAAGTGTGTGAGTCGGTCGAGCAATTGCTCGACCGACTCTTTTTGTGGGTAAAATACCTGCTCAGTTGTGTGGTTTTGTGCTGGGAGGCATCTGTGGGCAAGGCTAAGGCTAAGGCGAAGAAAAAGACGACGGGGGCGCGGGCTAAGCGCGATCGTCGTCGGAAGCTCGCGACCGAGGCTCCCGCATCTGCCGAGGAGCTGCTGGCAAGCGTGCCGGGACTTGACGCGCTGCAGGACGTTCCGGCGTTTGATGACCTGCCGGTCGATGAAACCCAGCAGACTGCTTTTGATGATTTCTGCGCACATGCCGAGGAGCCCGAGCAGATGCGGCTGGGTGCCGTGGTGCGCTTGGATCGCGGGTTTCCGCTGGTGGCGACTGCCGACGACACCTTCCGCGCCGAGCATGCCGTGGGGTTTGCCAAGTCGCGCGGCGAGGACGAGGTCCTGCTGCCTGCCGTGGGCGACCGTGTGGCGGTGCGCCGCGCTCCCGGGCACGATATGGGCGTGATTGAGTGCGTGCTGCCGCGCCGTACGAGCTTTGAGCGTTGGCGCGGCCGTGCCCGCGGAGAGCGCCAGGTGCTCTGCTCCAACGTGGATAGCGTGCTAATCGTGCAGGCGCTCGGTGCCGGTGAGGTGCTGCTCGACCGCGTGGCGCGCTCGCTGGTGTTGGCGCTCGACTGCGATGCCGAACCGGTGGTGGTGCTCACCAAAGCTGACCGCTGCGATGCCGAGGAGCTCGAGCGCGATCTGGACCGCGTGCGCCGCCTGGTGGGTCCGGACGTGCGCGTGATCGTGACGTCCTCTGCCGAGGGCCGCGGCCTGGACGAGGTCCGTGCCTGCGTGCCTGCCGGGAGCTGCGCCATGATTCTGGGCGAGTCGGGTGTCGGCAAGTCGACGCTGCTCAATGCACTGCTGGGCCACGATACGTTGGCGACCGGCGGTGTGCGCGAACGCGACGACCAGGGCCGTCACACTACCGTCGCGCGCGTGATGGTGGCGCTGCCGGGCGACGCCGGTGTGATCGCCGATGCCCCGGGCCTGCGCAGCCTACCGCTCGTGGGTCACGAGCGGGGTCTGGCGCGCGCCTTCCCCGAGATTGTCGAGGCATCGCGCGCGTGCCGGTTTGGCGATTGCACACATACCCATGAGCCGGGTTGCGCCGTTCGCGAGGCCGAGGACGCCGGGCAGATCGACAGTCTGCGTCTGGAAACGTTCCAAAACTTGGCGTCATCCATGCGCGTGAGCGCTCAAATGCTCGATCCCGATGTCCATCTGTAATTGTTTTTTCCTATGACAGCCGTCTCCCAACTGTTCGGGAGTCGGCTTTTTTGCTGCGGAAAAGCCTCGAAATATGCAGTTTGCTGACGTGCTGACCAAAACCTTGCCACGAGCTTGACGGGCTGGTCAGCTTTTGGTCAGCGATTGGTTTGACATCGAAAACCAAGATCGCGATTGCGCCGCTTTGCACTCTGACCGCCCAGACAATGGTGGTACGGGCATTCGCCCGGCACTGCCATGAGAGGAGCGGCTGTGAACAAGAGCAAGCGCATCGCCATCAGTCTGGTCGCGGGCGTGCTCGCTGCTCTGCTCTGCATGGTTTACGGCTCGTCGATCCGCTCGCAAGCCGAACAGGTCCAGGCTGAGACCTTGGCCAAGTATGGTGGCGATCGCGTCGAGGTATACGTCGCGGCGCGCGATATCGATGTGGGCGAGACCCTCGATGAGACCAATGTCATAACCCAGGAATGGCTGACAAGTCTGCTGCCGCGTGACGCGGTGACCGAGCTGCGCCAGGTGCGCGGCGACGTGACGACTTCGCGTATTCCCAAAAACGCCGTGATCTGCAATGTCTACACCAAGGCCGAGAGCCACAAGCTCGAGGTGCCTAAGGGCAAGGTCGCCGTTTCGGTGGCGGTCGATGCCGAGCACTCGGTCGGCGGCGCCACGGGCGTGGGCAGCTACGTGGATGTGTATGTGCAAAAAGACGGCGTAACCGATCGGCTGTGCGGCGCGTACGTAATCGATACCAGTGAGGATTCCGGTGCCACGCGCGAGGGCAAGATCGAATGGGTGACGCTGGCGGCTGACCCCGAAGACGTCAAGGAACTGCTGGGAGCCTCGGGCAAGGGAACGGTCAGCTTGACGATTCCCGCCACGGCGCGCGGCAAAAAGAGCGGAGGCGACGAGTGATGAAGGCGATCTGGCTTGCGTGCTGCGCGTGCGGCGATTACGGGCTGTTGCAGCGGGAAGTCGAGGGCCGTGATGCGGGTGCACAGGTGCTTCGCGTGGGTGACCTGGACGGGCTGATTTCCATGGCGCGGGCGTTTCCGTCGCGCCGCGGGGCTGCCATCATCGCGGCGTCTCTGTTTGATACCGAAGATGTGCGCAAGACTGTTGCGCGCCTGACGGCCGAAGGCCGCGTGAGTCGCGTGGTCGTGTTGATAGAAGCACTCGATCCGTCGGATATCGAGGGGCTGTTTCGCGCAGGGGCGACCGAGGTCATCGCTGCGCACAGTATATGCGGCAACGGGCGCGCGGGCGAGGGAGCGGTTGATTCCGATCGGCACATGACGATTGAGCCCGATGCTTTTGTTGATAGGGAACCCGGGGCGCCTCGCGCTACAAGAGGCCCGCGTGTTGATGATTATGGAAAAGCGGAAGCCGAGCATGGTCGGCGCCCCCGGAACCCCCTTGTATACGATGACGCTGGAGGGCCGGCGCAGCATGCTGGCGACTCCCCGGCTGTAGATATGGGATACGTGCACGGCGTGAATCTGGCGGATGAACTCGACGAAGTTGAGGGCTTTGCCGGGTGCGGCGAGTTGTCGCTGATGCAGCATGAGCAGATTGCGCAGAACGAACCTGCCTCGCAGACCGAACAAGCTGCCATGCCGGCTTGGACGCAGCGTGTGGTTGCGGCGGGGGAGACGGGGACGCTGCCACCGACGCCCGCTCCGCCTCCTCCGATGCCGCCGGCAGACGCTGCCGCTCCGCAGCATCGAGCTCCGGTCATCTGTGCCATTTCGGGTTCGGGCGGTTGCGGCAAGTCGACGATCGTTGCCACCATGGCACACACATCGTCGCTGTTGGGCTTGCGTGCCGCCGTGCTCGACCTGGACCTGATGTTTGGAAACCTTTACGACTTGTTAGGCGTCGATGCTCCGCGCGATATGGCGGCACTTATCGAGCCGTCGGCGGCGGGCGCGCTTGCCGAGCCGGATATCGTGGCCACATCGATGCGCGTGGCGCCGGGCGTTACGCTCTGGGGCCCCGTCGCGGCGCCCGAGCAAGCCGAGCTCATGGCACGTCCGGTGGAGCTACTGCTTGATGTTCTGCGTCGCGAATCCGACGTGGTCTTTATCGATACCTCGGTCTTTTGGGGCGACGCCGTGGCGGCTGCGGTGGCGGCGAGCGACCGCTGCCTGATCGTTGGCGATGCTGCGGTGTCGTCCGCGACATCGGCGTCGCGCGTCATTGAACTGGCAAGTCGAGTAGGTGTGCCGCGCACGCGCATGAGCGCCGTGTTCAACCGGTTCGGTGCGCGCGGGGCAGACGAGGACGTCGCCATGCGCTTTGAGATTGCCTGTGCGTTGAGCTCCAAGATTCGTATCGCCGATGGCGGGCAGGATCTCGCCGCGCTCATGGCGTTTGGGCGCGCTGACGAGGCAGTGGGGCAGACCAGCGCTTTTGCGACCAGCGTGCGCGAGGCCACGCGCGAGATGCTCGTGGAACTGGGGTGCGCCGTCGGCCCTTGGAGCGATATGGTCGCCGACCGTGCAACGCGGACCGAGCGCCCGCGTATCCGCCTTCCCTGGTCGCGCGAGGGTGATCAGCGATGAGCCTGCAAACAAGGATTAAGGCTGCCGGCGCTGCAGCGGCGGCAGCGCCTGTAGATGCGGGGCGTCGCCGCGCGGTGAAACGACGCACCAAGCGCGCCGTGATGGACCGCATGGGTTACGACGAAGTGGCGCGTATCAGCGCCTATATCGACCCGGCACTTGCCCGCTCGGAATTGCGTCCCGCGGTGGAGGCGGCGCTCAATGTTGAGGAGCCGACCGATCTCGCGACGCCCGAGCGCGAGACCATCATCGACGAGATTTTGGATGACGTGGTGGGCCTGGGGCCGTTGCAGCCGCTCATCGAGGACGACACCGTTACCGAGATCATGATCAACGGCTGCCGCTCGGCTTTCTTTGAACGCGGCGGCGTCTTGCACCCCATCGAGCATGCGTTTGAGGATGATGAGCAGGTCCGTGTGCTTATCGACCGCATCATCTCGCCACTTGGCCGCCGTATCGACGAGCGCAGCCCCATCGTCAACGCCCGCCTCAAAACGGGCTATCGCGTCAACGCGGTGATTCCGCCTGTGGCGATTGACGGACCGATTCTCACCATCCGAAAGTTCTCGGACCGCATCTGCTCGCTGGACGAGCTTGTGGGGCTGGGGTCGCTGCCGCTTTGGTATGCGCAGCTGCTGTCGTGCGCGGTGTCGCTGCGACAGGACCTGGCGGTTGCGGGAGGCACGGGATCTGGCAAGACCACCCTGCTCAACGCGTTGTCATGCGAGATTTCCACTGGCGAGCGCATCGTGACGATCGAGGACTCTGCCGAGCTCAAGTTTGCGCATCATCCGCACGTGGTGCGTCTAGAGGCGCGCGAGGCTTCAATTGAGGGCGAGGGCGCGGTGACGATCCGCGACCTGGTGACCAATGCCCTGCGCATGCGCCCCGACCGCATCGTGGTGGGCGAGGTGCGCGGTGCCGAGTGCTGCGACATGTTGCAGGCCATGAACACGGGCCACGACGGGTCGCTCACCACGCTTCATGCGGGTTCCGAGCAGGAGACCGTGGTGCGTCTGACGTTGCTTGCACGTTATGGCATCGATCTGCCGAGCGAGCTCATCGAGGAGCAGATTGCCATGGCGCTCGACGGCATCGTGATGTCCGAGCGCCACGCCGATGGCAGGCGCTTCGTCTCCTCGTATTCGGGGGTGCGTCGCGCCGCGTCGGGCGGCGTAGAGCTCGAGCGCTATGTGACTTTCGATGCCGCCGAGCGCACCTGGACGCTTGACCGCGAGCCGCCGTTTATCGCAGAAGGCCTGCGGTCGGGGACGCTCACACAAGAGGAGGTGGACGAATGGAGGTCGCTGTGCCCCTCGTCGTAGGGGGTTTGGCAGGGTTTTCTGTTGCGACGGCGTGCGGGGCGGAACCTCGTGTGCCGCAGGTGCCGCCGGCGGAGCTGGCGCGTCAGGCGCTCGAGACGGTGGCAGAGAGGCTGTCGCGTGAGCTGGTGGAAAACGATCTGCTGAAAAAGATCGCCCGTTCGTGGGCATCGCTGGCTCCGGCGCATCGCCTTGGCCTCGTGATCGAAGATGCTTCGGGGCGTTTGGCGTTTCTGCTGCTATCGAGCGGTGTCTGCTGCGTTTTACTAACGATGGTGTCGTTATCGCCACTCGGATTTGCCTTGGGACTTGTTGCTCCGTTTGCCGTTGGCGCCGCCCGGGATGGCTTTGAGAGCCGGCGCGAGCAACACGATGCAGAAGAGGCCATGCCCGAGGCGTTTACCGCACTTTCCATGTCGCTTGCCTCGGGACATTCGCTGGCCCAGGGCATGCGCTTTGTGGGCGCTCATGCGCAAGAACCGGTGCATACCGAGTTTTTGCGGGTAGCGGCGGCGATCGATTGCGGCATCTCGGCGACCGACGCGCTCGATGACTTGCTCGTGCGCATCGACGCCCCCGGTCTTTCGCTTGTGACCTTGGCGCTTAAGGTGTCACAGCGCACTGGCGCTCCGCTTGCCGACTTACTGTCCGAGGCGTCGAGCATGGTAGGGGAGCGCATTGAGCTCAAGCGCCGCCTGGATGTCAAGACGTCGCAGGCTCGCATGTCGGCGCATATGGTCGCGGCGATGCCGGCGGGCATGTGCGCGGTGTTGGCGCTGCTTTCGGCAGATTTTCGTCGCGGTCTTGCGACGCCTGCCGGCGCGGGCGCTGTGGTGCTGGGTCTTGCCCTCAACGCCGTTGCCCTGGTGGTTATCCGGCGCATTATGAGGGTGGAGCTATGAGCGCCCCAGTTGCAGTTGCGGCTTGCCTGTGCGCCCTGAGTGTATTTGTCGCGACGGGTTTGGATCGGGCGGATGCGCGCAAGATCGCAGGGGCCTGCAAGCGCGAGGCGGTGCTGGTCGCTGCCGCGGGTCGCTCGGTGGTCGATGCCCTGACCGCGCGAGTGAAGGGCGCGGTTGGAGCGGGCGGCCCGGCGCGAGTTTCGCTCGGCGAAGTGTCCGAGATGATCGATGTTGTGCGCTTGGGTCTTTCGGCCGGTCTTTCGTTTGATGCGGCGCTTGAGATTTTCTGCGCCAACCGCCGGTCAGTGCTGGCTCTTCGCCTTGAGCGGGCCTGCATGGCGTGGCAGGTGGGCGTGGGCACGCGTGAGGACGAGTTGTTGGCCGCCGCGCGCGACCTGGACGTGCGAGCGCTCGAGACCTTTGCCATTACGGTGGGGCAGGCACTCGCCCTGGGTGCCCCACTTGCCGAGACGCTGGCCGCTCAAAGTCGCGAGATCCGTGCGGCTCATCGCGCCGCGGTCGAGCGCGAGATTGAGCGTGCGCCCGTCAAGCTGCTGATTCCCACCGGCACGCTCATCTTGCCGGCGTTGCTTCTGTCCATATTGGGCCCGCTGCTGGGAGCAGGCGGGATGATGTAGGGAGGAATACATGAACACGATGACTGACGCTGCTGGCAAGGTCCAGGGCTGGGCGTTTTGCCGGGCGGCACATGTTCGTCAGCGCGCCAAGGAGCTACTGCAGGAGGAGAGTGCACAGGGTACCACCGAGTATGCCATCTTGGTCGGCGTGCTCGTGGTGATCGCGATTATCGCCATCGTCGCATTTAAGGGCAAGGTTAAAGAGCTATGGGATGCGATCAGCGAGGGCATCAACAGCCTGTAGAGGGCGAGCGCCCCATCGGGGTGCTGCTGGTGTTTGCTTGCCTGACCGTGGCGATAGCGGCGGTGCTTTGGGGGCTTAACGCCGCGCGGCAGCAGCGTCCTGGGGCCGCCTTCGATTCGGGCTCAGATTCGGCGGTGGCGTCTCAAAAAGATGAGATGCGAGATGCGGACGATTCGGATGTCGCTGTCACGGCGCAAACCTTTCTGCGGACGCTCGACAAGCGGTCTGGCACTGCGACGGATTCGCCTG
>DBFAZJ010000208.1:0-16145 GCA_048244295.1 Collinsella sp. | reverse complement strand
CCGTAGAAGACATTGTAACAGCTTGATAGATGGCAACGCGCTAGGGCCCAAGTACAAGCAACCCTACGCTGTCGATTATTGTAACAGCTTGATAGATGGCAACGCGCTAGGGCCCTTCCAATCGTGGAAAGCAGCTCCGAGAGATTGTAACAGCTTGATAGATGGCAACGCGCTAGGGCACAATAACCGTTCCGTTTGGATTAAGTTCTATTGTAACAGCTTGATAGATGGCAACGCGCTAGGGCCAACCTGAAAGACCTGCCGGACTCCATGTTATTGTAACAGCTTGATAGATGGCAACGCGCTAGGGCGCAGGACTACGTCCCACAGCATCGCGAGCGATTGTAACAGCTTGATAGATGGCAACGCGCTAGGGCCGGTGAATCTAGTTGCAAACTAACGTTAGTATTGTAACAGCTTGATAGATGGCAACGCGCTAGGGCGTTCGATCTTAACGCAATCGAGGTGAATGTATTGTAACAGTTTGATAGATGGCAACGCGCTAGGGCGGTTGCCGCCTCAACCAGCAAGTGAAACTAATTGTAACAGCTTGATAGATGGCAACGCACCAGGGCTTTCGGGTGCGCTCCCTTGTCGTCCTGTTGATTGTATCAGCTTGAGGAATGGCAACGCGCTAGGACAAGCTGTCACCATGGCCCACGCCGACCGCGTTAGGCTCAATGAGGAAATCAAAGCCAGGAAAAAGCGCCTGCGGGTCCTTCGCGCGGAGATGCAGCAGGATGGTGCCGCCCTCGAACAGCTGAAACGTGAGGTCGCGGAGTTCGAGCGTCAGTGCGGACGTATTGAAAAGGCCAAGCGCTGTCGCGTTGCTATGACCACCGTCGCCGCGACCGCGGCGGCCCTGTGCCGTGTGGACATGGCTGCCACGGATCAGGTCGATACCCGCGCCGAGATGGTCACCCAATCCGACGAGCAAATCACCGCACTTGACCTCAAGATTCGCCAGCTGCAGGACAGCTACATCGACCACGCGGCCTATCGGTGGTGTGTCCTAGGGTTCGTCCCGATCGTAGACGCGCGGTGGAAGCCCGTCGCCTATAGCCATAGCGATTCGACCTAGTATTACTGCTCGAAACGGGACGTGCGCTATGAACCGGACCGCGCTAAAAAGCCGCAGAAAACGGAGCCGCGGGAGTACGACCGCCCGGCGGAAGGCCCTACGACGGCCACCCTTGGTGATAAGCGTAAAATAACGGGGAGGGTCAAAAACCCTCCCCGTTTCGTTAGCGGTGTCGACCAGCCTACCTGCGAGTCCTGTAGACCTTGCTTCGGTGGTCAACATCGACAACAAGGATGACGAGAACATCGTCCTCGATATCGGCGACTATCCGATAGTCACCGACCCTATAGCGCCAGAGACCTGACTTGTTCTCGGTCAATCCCTTTCCATGCTTCTCGGGTCTTCGAGCTGTGAAATCTCATGATGTTTCGCCACGATCCTCCTGGCGATCTGCTTGTCCAGCTTCCTCATCGAGCGCTGGACGTCCTTGTCGATCTCAATCTGCCAGGCCAAGGCTTTCCTCCAGCTCGTCGAGCGTCACTGTCTCAAGCCTGCCAGCCCGGTAATCCTCGACCTTCTTCAATAGTCCGTACTCGTACTCAAGCCTGTCAATCTCGGCGGCGAGTGCTTCTGTCATGTAGAAAGTCTTCGTGCGTCCCGTTGATTTCGCCAAACGGTCGTACCTGATTGCTAAGTCCTCGGGCAGGCTCAATGTCGCGGTAGCAGTTGCCATGACGCACCTCCCAATCACTCGTATAACGTGCTTTACTTTCTAGCACATCGCTTGCCGCAGGAGTGTACAACAATAACTATATTGACAACATGCGTCGTGTGAAGGAAGGGCCTTAGCCCTCGGGGGCGTCTGGTTGAAAATGAACAATAAAAGACGGCACCCGGTTGATTCTGCCCATCTTGAATCGCCAATCTTGTAAGAAACATAGAGAACCGGGGAGGGTCAGTCGCTCTGCTAGAATCGTCCTCGCTGTCGGCAGCCCTCGTGCCGGGCAGAGCCCTCCATTCGATGGGAGGTGATGCCCATGACCGATTTCACCGAGCTCGTGAAGCTCCTGACCGCTACGGTCTCGCTCCTCACGGCCCTTGTCGGCCTTTCCAAGGCACTCAAGCAGGGCTCGAAGCCCAAAAAGAAAGGCCACCGTCGCTAAGACGATGACCCAACTTCATTAAGCAACGGCTCTGCCCAGCTCTCTACAACTTGGGCTGCCGTCGGCATTATTTTACCCTCCTGACGAGGAATTCGTCCATATTTCAAAAAATCAATTCGCGTCTGCTATCGAAGCTATCGAAGTTCATTCATCGTCCATACGTTTTGGAACTGTGGTTATCTGACAATTGAGTTCTGCAGTCGCTGGCTCGTCTAGAATTGACGGGATGGCGCATTCCGTGCGCGGGCGGCCGACAATTCGATTGGAGGCTTCCCTATGCTAAAGATCCTTGATGCGCTGGCCGCCCTTGCGACGGTCGGCACGTTCGTCATTGCGTTATTCGATTCGTATGATGTTCGAGTTAAGGTCCGTAGGCGTACGCGCGGTGCGGACGGTGGACGGCATTTGCGCAGCAAGCGCAAATAAGAATGCCCGAGGTGGAGCCCGGGCATTTAACCAAAACTGAAAACTAGGCCGCCCGCGCTCCATGTTGCTTACACGGGATGCGTCGTCTTCAAGAGCCATCTTACCCTCTTTAGGCAGATAAAACCACCGTATGTTCGGGTTCTCATGTGAGATCATCCATCGTTCATACAATGCGGACTATAACGACGGTGCCACTCAGGGCATGTAGTCGACAACTGCACAATTACGTTATGCATACTTACACTTTTGAGAAGTCACGGTATTACGCAACCGTGCTATTACGTAATTGCACTATGCCGTAGTTACACAATTACGCAGTTCGGGTGTTGCCAGTATTCAGCGGGGTTCGACAAAAGCGCCGCCTGTGGTAACCGGTGATGGTGCCGCTGCGAACGGTCGGGTTGACTCTGCGAAGGTTATATCCGCGGCATGTTTTTTGTAGACGCCCTGGCGGTGGCCGACTCTCACGACCTCGATGATGGCTTTCCTACCCTCGAACCTTCCCAGGATACGGTAGACGCCAACGCGCGAGCGCCAGCCGCTCTCTGAGCCCTGAATCGCTTTTGCGCAAGGCCAGAGGCGGTAGTGTTCAAACTCGTCTAGATAGTCTTGGATCCAGGACAGGATGATGAGCCGCTGTTTTTTCGGGATTTTGAGAAGTTGTTTGGCCGCGGCCTTGGACCACTCGACACTGAAGCTCATTCGGTCTTCATGGCCATGCGCATGACGTCGTCCATCGAGTAACGGGTGCCGTCATCTTCCACCAGCGCCTCGTTGTATGCCTCGATGTCGGCCGCCTCCTCGACCTTCTCGAGGGCGGCACTCCTCACGAATCCGGAAAAGGAAATGCCGAGGACGCTCGCATAGGACTGGATCCAGTCCTTCTCTTCCTCCTCGAACCTGATGGCAATGGCTTTCATGGCCATAGTTGCTCCCCTCTGCCTAAAACGATGCGATATGCTATTTTACCAGTCGTTTTGGGGATGGTTCCAACATGTGCATTACAAATGCCTGCACCTTTAATCAACCCACCTTTAATCAAGACGTTTTCACTTGCATTGAAAAAAACAAGGGGGAGGTGTGGTGCCTCTCCCCTTCAATATTGAAAAGTTGCATTTATACGTAATTACGTTATTGCACAGTTATGAAGTAGCGTTCATACGTTTTTGCGTAGTTACGCTATGTCGCATTGCGACTATTGCCGATACGATAGCTCGGTTACGGAGACCATCCGTCATCCGGCCTATCGTCATCCATGTCATGGACCACGTACCAGCTGTTGCCGTGATGGCAGATGTCGCGCAGGGTTCCATCCCCCATTTTCACGCGCCAGCTCTCGCACACGCGCCCCTCCCCCAACACCCACGATCGCGTCTCGTGCCAGCCAACCTCCGCGAAGGGGAAGATCCTACCGTCGTACCATTTGATACCCCAAGGCATGTACTCCCCATCCGGCCGACACTCGACCAGGGCCGTCACGAGTCTGATTGACTTCTCCCCCACGCTGCCTCCCTATTCCAATTTACGAACGAACGCGTGTTCTATTATCACACATCCAATAGAGTGGATGCCGGACATCTGCAAAACGTGGCATTGCGGGCCGAGGTGTCACCAGATGACACCAAACGACCCCGCGCGAGAGCTCCGACGGTGGGATTCTTATCTCATGGAAACCCCTGGGAGAAAGGGATAAACGGTTATGGTAAAGATAATAACTGAGAGCATACTTGTTCCGCTGCTGCCAAGATATGATGTCTCGAGCATATATGATCCGCATCCCTTGAGGACTTCGGTTGGCAAGATGACCGTTACGAGAGACGATGCCTTCCCGGGGACAATCAGATTTGAGAATTCCGTTTCTTTCAAGGACGAAGTGCAAGTCGAGTCAAAGGTATTCGAAACTCTTTTTGCGTTCCTGGGCATCACTACGTCGGCCGGCTTTATCGTCAACGTGGAATATGATCATGGTCATCCGGCTCCAGTTCGCAAGGGGGAGATTTGCGCGAAGGACGATAAGGGCCTGCCCCGAGGGTTTGAAATGGAGCAGTTGGAGCTTCCCATTCTCGCCTGCGCTCTAAAAACTTACGGCGTCGGGGTAGATATGCCTGCTGAGGTCCTATGCTATGGCAAAATATACCGATGCTATCGGGTCGAGTCTATTGATCGGCCATGTAGACGTGTGGCCAGTGACGAGATCACTCATGTTTCCCATGAGGCCCGTAAAATAGTCAACCACCTGGCAGGACTGCACAGGCTTGCCGTTTTCAGCCCCGTTTACGCTGAGGAGCTGCTCGGCCCCGCCAACGGGAATGTGGTCACCGCCCCGGAGAGAGTCGAGCTTGTATTGGGCGCCGGTTCCTCACCTGACTTCATACGTAAAATGAATGAGGCTGGCTTCATCTCGGAAGGGGTACCCGCCCGGTACCGTGACTCGATCCTCAGGAAGGCCCGCGAGGTGTTCGATACCGACCTCGAGTTATGGGATCAGCGTGTCGCGCCGATGTTCAAGGAGCATCTGGACCTGAATATGCCCTGGGTCGCCGGGGATTTCTATGGCAATCCGAGAAAGGCTGAGCTCAAGTGTGAGCAGGACCCCCGAGAAGGGTTTGTTCCGGCGCTCGCCGGCGCCCTGTCCGTATATATGCCGGAATAGCCATGAGTGCGCAGGTGCGCCCATCGGGCAGCTTTCCGGTTCCCTATGGCCATGAGAATCATTTGGAGCGAAAATGACTCCCGTTACGGT
Source organism: Collinsella sp. (assembly GCA_048244295.1). Taxonomy (GTDB): domain Bacteria; phylum Actinomycetota; class Coriobacteriia; order Coriobacteriales; family Coriobacteriaceae; genus Collinsella. The sequence continues at coordinate 10,792 of DBFAZJ010000208.1, read as the reverse complement.
CAGTCTCGTGGAGAGGCCCGGTCGGGAGCCGAAGTTCAGGTGGATCGAGCTTTCCGACGGTCGTAGATTCCAGGTCCGCTCCACGGGCGCATCTGTCCCCTGTCCCGGGCGAAAGACGGGCCACATTGCCCGTATCTGGAGCGTTGAGATAGAGTGGAAGGGCAGGCCCGTCCACCGCTTCATCGTCAGGGACGACGATGAGTACTTTATCGTGCGCTCGGGAGAGGACTCCTAGAGGGTCGTATAGTCCAGGTGTGAGATCGGGTAGGTGTCCTCGCAGACGTAGTCCGATGAGTTCGATGATTTTATCTTCACCTTCACGGGCTGCCCCTCATCCTCCAGGAGGAATGCCTTGCAGACCGAAATCGAATAGCCGGGCTCGAGTGTCTTCATCGTGTTGGAATCGCTATATTTCGTGCACTGGGAGAGCTTCACGCCGTTCTGGTAGCACGAGACGTATGAAATCGGCGCCCGGCTGTCATGGTCGAGGCTGTTCTCGAATGTCATGCCGACAAGGAGGAACCGGTATTCCTTGCCGCTCGAGTCCGTAGCGACCTTTTTGTAGACGCCATCGACTGACAGCCCCCTAGAGGCATCGGATGAGCTCGTATCGCCTATCCCTCCAAAGGAAAACGCCTCGTCCTCGCTCTTACCGGAATCCTTATTCTTCTTCGAATCGTCCGATCCATTTGCTTTCTTTGAGCCGCCGCATCCTGTAAGGGCCAGCGAGGCCATGGCGGCCAGAACGGCCCTCCTGCTGACGTTGACGATACCCATGAGTTACCACCCATCAATTAAGTAAAATGTCACAACCGATAGAGCACGTATCCCCTGCCGCTTGCCGCCTTTTCGGCTCCGGAACAGGCTTTTCCAAAGCGTTTTACGTTGGAATCCCGCACGATAGCCCACGTCCAGCCATTCTCCTTAAGGACCCCGTAGCCCCCTTCCAGACTGTCAACGTAGGCACGGTAGTCGTTTGCCTTGCCGCTGCCGGAGATCGCCTCAGACCAGATCTCGGGACGCATGTCGTAGGTCACGGGCACCCTCGCCCACTCGAGGTAGTTCATCACCGTGGCGTCCTCGGACCATATGCGACCCGGGTTGTCGCCCAGGGCCTCGACGATCTGCGCCATATCCGAGTCGATGCCCCTCCATCCGGTCTCGACCCCGCGGGTATCCGAATCAAGCGAGTTAAGGCCGCTATTGACGATGGAGAACGCTAGTACGAGGACCATAACGGCTCTCCCGGCAATCAGCAGGCGATGCACTCGGGGGCCGATTGCGTCGCCCTGGTCGACCGATACGGCGACAACGAGAAACGAAACCGTCCACGTTATCCAAAGGCACCTGACGACAAGTGCTCCAGCGATTGCAGACGCCGCCCAAAAGGCCAGAAGCCACCTGGGCGGGAACCGCCGGGCAAGGCAGCACGATACGAAGGCCACAAGGATTGAGGCGCCCCAGAATAGGGCCGCGGCAGGCATTACCCAAACCGGATTCAGCTCGAGGATGACCCCGCCGTAGGATGCGGCTCCTAGCGAGCGGAGCACATAGAGCGAGCCGTCGATACAATATGGGTTTACAAGCGATTCCGCGGCCATGCCGGCAACCGCCGCAAGCAGGGGCAGCCTGGAGCGCCACCATGCGCGAAGCGTCTCGGCGGTCGCCTGTGTCGAGATCTCGCCCTTTTCGGGGAGCAGGAAGCATGCGGCGACGGCCGCCGGCAGGGGCCAGAGCGCAGCCTGCAGGTTCACGGAGAGCAGCGACACGATCGGAAGCGCCAGAAGGCACCGCGGGTTAGCGCTTTGTCGCCACTCCAGGCAGATGGATATGGCGACGAACAGCAGCGCCGCCGTCCAGATTGACGGACGGATGGATAGATATGAGGTCATGAGGGAATACCCTACCGCGCCGATCAGCAGCGGCACCCATGGATAGCGCGGGACTCGCGCCAGCCGGCAGACGGCGCCGGTATAGGCACACAGTGCCAGGGCGGCGGGAATCGCCGCGGAGACGGCGACACCGGTGTAGCCGGCGGCCTTCCAGCAGAGATAGAGCCACGCGTCGTGGAGCCACTGTTGGAGCACGATGCCTTGGCCCTCGACTGCGGTGAACGGGTTTACTCTCGGGATGCCGGATTCGACGACCTCGCGCCCCGAGGCGAGAAGAAACCAGCCGTCGGTATCCAGCGTCCCCGCCGATCTGATAGCAGGGACTATAGCAATGATTGCCATGGATAAGAGAAGGGCGAGCGCCGTGCAGGCCCCGTGAACGAGCCTTTCTGCATCAATTCGCATCAATCGAGTCTCCTGATTAAGAGCGGTCGGTCTGGCTCGGTGAACGTACCGGGTGCGACCTCGATGCCCCCGACTGCTCCTCGCGGTGCGAACAGGATGCGCCAGGGGGCAACCGAGGCATCGAGCGAGACGACGGGCCAGGATTGATTCGAGGGGTCGAAACGGCCTATCCAGCACACATCGACCGGGATGCGCATGAACAGGGTGTGAAGGGACCTGCCCCTAGCGTAGACCGTCCCGCAGGACTTCGCTATCGACCTTGCGCCCATATACCCGATGGCTTTGTCCCTGAACGTCTTGCCGGCCCTCAGGGACAGCGGGACTTCGGCACCGGACCTGGTCGTGGCCACGCAGGGGATATCGTAATTGAAGCTCATGGGCCGTCTCCTACATGAGGGAGGTGAACGTTTGGGCGATCTGCGCCACTACGGGCGCCAGGACGACAATCAGAAACACGGGCAGGATGAATAGGATGATCGGGAAGAGCATCTTGGAGCTCAATTTCTCGATCTCGGACTCCACCTTGAGGCGCCGATGCTCGCGGACGGTCTCGGCCTGGTCCCGGATGATGTCGACCAGCGAGCCGCCCGCACGCTCTGATTGAGCGAACGATGCCGCGAAGATGGTGAGGGATGGCACCCGCGCGCGTTCCGCGAAGCGCAGGAGCGCCTCGGTGCGAGACGAGAAGCTGGCCTCGTTGGCCACGCGCTCGAAGCCGCGCGCAATGGCGCCGTCCATCCTGCTACCCACCGTATGGAGGGCAAAGTCGATGGACGAGCCCGCCGACATGCAGATCGCGAGAAGGTCGAGGGCGTCGGGGAGCTGCCTGTCGAGCTCATCGCGCCATTTCGAGCGCTCGTTGAAGAGCCACAGCTGCGGCACCGCGAGCCCCATGAGGACCATCGCGGCGAAGACGCCGAGGCCCTTTGGGCCGCCGATGAAGACCGAGGCGATGAGGCCGGCCGCGGTGAACCCCGCGGCGCTCGCGACGCGAAAGGCCCAGAAGGTCGCCGGCTGCATGGTGAGGCCGGCGCGGTCGAGGGAGTCCCGCGTGGAGTCCATGACCGAGCGTGAGATCGGCGCGAGCTGCGATACGACGTCGGACACCTTTTCGGCGATGCCGGGAAGAGACGAGGACGATCCCTCGTCAACAGCTGACTCGAGTTCGAAGATCCGCTTGAGGGCGATATCCACGCCGAGGCCCGCGACGACTCCGAAGAGAAGGAATATAAAGCCGGTCGTTATCGTTTCGAACATCTGAGCTCCCCTAGTCGTACCTTATGTTGCTGATTTGCTTGAGGACCAAGAAGCCCACGATATCGAGAACCGCTCCGACGGCCAGGCACGCCCATCCGGCGGGCGTCATGAAGAACTCGCGGTGAATCTCTGAGCTCAGCGACATGAGCAGCAGCATGACGACCGGCGCGAAGCCGACGAGTTTCGCCTCGAATCGTGCCGAGGACGTCTTGGCCTCTGCCGAACGCTTGGCCTTTACCTTTGCACGGATGGCCTCGCCCACTCGCTCAGTAATCTCGGAGAGCGAGCCGCCGGTCTGCTGGGATACGGAGACAGCCGTAGAGTAGAGTCTTAAGTTCGAACTTTCAGTTCTCTTGGCCATGTCGTCGAGGGCCTGCTCGATGGGGCGGCCGTTGCGCAGGTCGCGTTCGAGGATGGCGAACTCCGATTTCAGGGGCTCTGCCATATGCTCGGCGACAGGTGCGACCGACTGCGCGACGGAGGCGCCCGTGCGCAGGTTCGACGCGATCAGGGGCATGGCCTCACCGAGTTGCTCCTCGAAAAGGCCCTGCTCCGCTCCGCGCTTCAACCTAACCCAGATCGGGAACGCCGCGATGCCGAGCGGGAGTGCGGCAAGCGCCCCCACTGCAGAGCCGGTGGCGAGGATAAGCACGGAAGGGGCGAAGGCGATAACGGCCCAAAGCTGCGCGGCCTCGGAGACCGACAGCTGTGGGGCAGCTCCCTGGCACACGCGACGGAGTGTGCCGACGAGTCGGTTCCCGCCGGCATCTTCGGTTGGGTTCTCCGGGATGGGGCCCGTTTCCGCGCGCTCGCGCTCGACGCGCAGCTTTCTGGCCGTCAGGAACAGGGCTAATCCCATAAGGAGCGCCGGCAGCGCGGGAATGAGGGCCGCCGGGGTTATCTGCCCGCTCATCGACGGAACCAGAAATCGTCGTCGACGTAAACGCCGCGCGCGAAGAGTTTCTCGCGATGCGCCGGGGTGATGCGCTCACCGGTGGGCATGAACTCGCCGAGCACCTTGCCGTCCTCGGAGAAGCCAGTCTGCTCGAAGCGCATGATGGTGCCGATCGTGATGACGTCGCCCTGCATCCCCTGTACCTCGGCGATCTCGGTGATCTTGCGCGAGCCGTCGATGTCGAAGCGGTTCACGAAGACGATGAAGTCGATGGCCGAGGCGATGAGCTCCATGATCTGCTCGCTTCGCATCTCGGTTCCGGTCTGCTGGATCATCGAGCGCAGACGCGTCGTGGCCTCACGCGCGTTGGAGGAGTGCACGGTCGTGAGCGAGCCCTCGTGGCCCGTCATCATGGCCTGGATCATGTCGAAAGCCTCGCCGCCGCGGCACTCGCCGACGACGATGCGGTCGGGGCGCTCGCGCAGCGCATGGATGACGAGCTGCCGGATGGTGATCTCGCCCTCGCCCTCGATATTGGGGCGGCGTGCGGTCTTGCGCACGACATGGGGCTTTTGGAGACGCAGCTCCGGCGCGTCCTCGATCGTGACGATTCGCTGGTTGTCCGGGATGAAGGAGGAACAGGCGTTGAGCAGCGTCGTTTTGCCCGAGCCCGTGCCGCCGGCGATGACGACGTTCATGCGGCCGAGAACGATGGCCTCCATGAACTCGAGCATGCGCTGGTCGAAGGTGCCGAGCGCCATGAGGTCCTCGGGCTCCACCGCGTCCGGTCGGAACTTTCGGATGTTGAGGATGTTGTGGTCGACGGCGATGCCCTTGGCCGTCGCCGCTACACGCGAGCCGTTGAAGATGGCACCGGGTCGGTTGAGGATACAGTCGCACAGCGGTTGCGCCTCGTCGCAGCGACGACCGTCGGCGGACGCGATGCGGTTGATGACGAACTTGACATGCTCGTCATCTTCGAAGGTCACCGGGGTCTTCTGCAGCAGGCCCGCGCGCTCGACCCAGACGTCATCCGGGGCGTTGACCATAATCTCCGAGATCGTGGTGTCGGGAAGCAGCTCCTCGATGGGTCCGAGATAGTACAGGTCGTTGATTCCTGCCTGGATAACCGCATCGAAGGAGTCGTCATCCAGGCGTGAGCCCTCGGGGCTGGAATCTACGATCTCGGCAAGGAGGTCGCGTGCGCGCGCGTCCCTCTGCTCATCGCTTTCGGCTGCGTCGTTGGCTGCAGTAAGGACGCCGGTCGCCTGGCGCACGGCGTCGCGCTCGATTCGGAGCAGGTCCCTATTCAGCATTGTTCGTCTCCCCCGTCTCGGGAAGGGCGACGAGCCTGATGCCGCTCGCGCTGGAGAGTGCGAGGGCCTGGTCCTCGGTCACCTCGATGGTGACATTCGAGTAGCCGTCGGACTTGGAGCCCGACAGGTTTCCGTCGAGCGCGATGACGCGGATGGAGTCGGCCACGCGTTCGGTCGTCACGACCTGGCCGTCGCTCACGCTCGCGAGGACATCCACCTTATCGCCGACGGAGAGCAGCGGGGAGAGGCCGGTCGAGCTGTCGAGTGCGACGGTGTAGGCGACGTGCCCCTCGGTAACGGCTGTGGTAATCGAGGCCGGCTTCTTGGAGCCGGAGACGGATGAGAGCGAGACCGCGGTACCGGAGGTCTGCTGGGTCACGGTCTGGCGACCTGCCACATCGGAGACCTTCTTTGCCGCGTCCTTGGGTGCAAACGCCTTGGGAACGCTCGCGACCGTAAGGTCTGCCGAGGAGATCACCTCGCCGGGGGCGATGTCGCGCGTGACGGTGACGACCTTGACGGTCGACTGCTCGAGACGCGTCAGCTCACCCTGTGCCTGGGTCCAGCGCCAACCGGAGAAGCCGACCGTCGCGACGGAGACGGCGATGGCCACGCCGGCCACTGCGGCGAGCCTGCGGTCCCTGCGGGTTCCTCCGGGCTGCGGTCCGCGCTGCCGGCGTGCCGTCGCGGCCCCTGCCGTGGCTGTCGTCCTCTGGCCGCTGTTAGCGGTTTTGGGGGCCGTGTTCGGCATGGAGCTCGACTTGGTCGCACCCATGGCGGCCTCTTGCGCCATGGCGCGCTCCAGCTCGTGGCCGAGCGCCTGCTTGCGCCCGCGGAGCCTGTCGACGCTACGCATGCGCCCGGCCTCCACGGCCGCGCGTTCCTCTGCCTCGACCTGGGCGATCTCGGCCTTGATCTCCTCCTGGGACCTTTTCTTCATCGTCTAGCTTCCTTCCCGGGACCGATGAGTCCCGAATACCTGAGCAGCGAGTCACGGTTGACGCGCCAGCGGTTACCGAAACGGGCGCCCTCGAGCTTTCCCGCCGCGCACATCCTTTCGATGGTCCTGGGGGTGACGCCGACCGCGTCCGCCGCCTCACGCGACGACAAAAGCGCCGGCATGAGGTCGTATCTCCCCTGGCGCATCAGGTCGTACATCAGACCCAAGGGTCCTCCGATCTGTCGTGCTATTCCGACACATAAAGAATCGCCCCGCACGGCTTGTCGTGCGGGGCGATTTGGTGCCATCGGGTGACAATCTGGGCAAGGCTCGCGACTGGCTCTATTCGGTGCCGTCGGGTTTCGTCTCACCGGACTTACCGGCGCCTCCCGTAGAGGCCGGCAGCATGTCCCTCACGGCCTTGGAGAGGGTTTCGGGAGCATCGTCGAGCGAGCAGACGCCGGTATTTGCCGAAACGTTGCCGTCCTTGTCGATCGTGTACTCGCACCAGCCGTTACCGGTATCTGCCGGGCGCCACACCGTCGTGGACGAATAGGGATGGAGCGTCCAGACGGCATCGGAGCGAACCGTTAGCTCATCGATGCCGGCGAACCTCGCGAGGGTCGACGGCCACGTTCCCTCGAGGACGACATAGACGCCTGCGTAGCGGTCTGCGGCCCCACACAGGCTCTCTGGGGCCTCGACGTAGTAAACCGTGGCCTTTCCGGTATAGCCGTTGGCCTTCAGCATCTCGAGCACCTCGGAGCGGGCCTCCTCGCCCGGATTGTCGGCGTATTTGACGGCATTGGCCTCGCCGAAGCAGGACTGTCGCGTGCTCTCGAGAAGCGAGCCCTGCCATGTCCTGTAGGCGAGCGCGCCACCCAGATCGACGGCAAGGGCAATAAGGAGGGACAGGGGGATGAGCATCACGACGAAGAAGGTCGTGAGCTGGGCATGTGCCCCACTCCCCCTGCACACACGGCACTTCATCTAGATGACCTCCCAGTCCGAATAGCTGATGTAGGAGCGCGTGATATTGCGTACGGACCTCTTCCCGAACACGTTGTAGGGCGCCGGGTAGTCGTAGACGATCTCTGCCGATACCGTTACGGTTCTGCTCTCGGTCCTGAGGTTCTCGGTACCCAGGTCGCCTGCCACGGCGCTTCCCTGCCCGAGGTCCTCGTCGGAGTCGAGGGTGACGGAGGCGTTCTTCACCGTAAGGCAGTCGGGGTCCACATCGGCAGACGCGCTCACGAGCTCGGTCACGAGAGCGTTCGCGTCCATGGAGTCCCACCCCGCGGGTAGCTGGTCTGCGAGGTGCGCCAGCGAATAGTCGATTCTCGCCCGCTGGTAGCCCGTAAAGCCGAAGCCCATGATGGCGAGTACGACGGTAAGGGCGATCGGGAACACGAAGATGAACTCGGTCGAGATGAGTGCCTTGGGCACACGGTTGCAGCGCACCATCACTTCACCTCCGATGAAATCGCGGTGGCAGAAGAGGATTCAGGCTCGCTTTCGGCAAGGCCGTCGAAGACGGCCAAGGTGAAGACGCGACGGCACGGAATCTGGACGTTGACCGTCACCGATTTGCGCTCGATGGAGGAATCCCTGGACTTGTCTCCCACCCTGAGTGTCACGTCCTTTGCTGCGAGCGAATTGTGCACGATCGCGACCGTACAGCTGTCGTCGAGGCCGATTGCCCCCCTGACGTAGGCCTCGACTTCTGAATCGGCCAGATCGGGGTTTGCCGCGGCGTAGCGTGCGCCCTCGGACGCTGCAGAGGACGCGAGGGCCTTGCACCTGCTCATGTTCGCGCAGTCCACGACGAGCGCTAGCATGGCGATCATGATGGGAAGGAGGAGGACGAGCTGGGTCACCATGACAGCCCTGAGCCCCGTATCTTTTGACCTCATAGCAGATTACCTTTCAAGATCGCGATAAGCGTCGCCCCGACCAGGCTCGCCGACAGCACGACGTTATAGGGGACGTTGTCCTTGAGGCGGGCGCAGGCGGGGATATGCCTGATGGATAGCTCCAGGATGCACGCACATAGAAGATGGATGGCGAGAAACTCAAATACGGTTCCGGCAGAAAGTACCGCCGTGAGCGCTATGGCCAACGTGAGGTAGTCGCCGGCATGCCAGCTGACCCCGCCGACCTTTTTCATGACGAAGGAGGTCAGGGCAAATGCGGTGGCAAAGGGGATTGCGATAACCGCCCACGTATAGGGTCCCCAGGGGGAAGACAGGGCGCCCGCGGCCGCAAAGACGAGCAGCATGAGTACTGGGGCGATCCTGAACCTCATATCCTCCTGGCCTAGCGCCACGGAGGCCGCCAGGAAGACGGCGTAGGGAATCGAGATGAGCGACCCCGTCCACGATGCAAGCAGATAGGGGTAGACGAGGAGAATTTCCGAGGGCAGCGGAGGGTTGTAGCGGCGGGCGTACGCCCCGGTGTCCCCGTGTCGGGAGAGTTCCGCGTCGACATCCCCCGCGTCGCCTAAGGAGATGAGCGTTGAGGGGTTGACGCCGTAGTTGAGGGCTTCCCTCTTCACGGCGCCGATCCATTTATCCCTTTCGGCATCTGAGGGTTGCGCCTGGAGCATGGACTTGTCCTCATGCTCCAATGCGGCATAGCGCCAGCGCTGGTAAAGATGGGAGGCGCACCAAAAGCCGCAGCCGACGGCTAATGTGGTCGCCAATCTGACGCCAAAAGACACGGGAGCCTCCTCGATATAGGCATAGATACTCATATTTAATTTTGTGGTTGCGTTTGCTTAAATTAAGGCTAATTTGGTGCCAAGCGGTGACACCATTTCGATTGAAACGCCCATCCATTCGACCCAAGGCCGTGGCAATGGATGACCTGCGAAACCGAAGTGGCCGCGAAGAGGCTGCCGAGAGTACGGCATCGAGCGAAAAACGTATGAAGCGGAATCGCGTATCGCTGCGAAAGAGGTGCCTGCGAAGCCATTAGGCGTATCGGCTAATTCCCGCGCCTATAAAGCAATTGCCCGAAAAACGATACCTGCAAAACTGCGGAGCCTCCGTTCTGAGAACGTATGAGTTAGGCGGCCATTCATGACGTGGCACTAGATGGCAAACGTGTAAAAATACAAATGCTTAAGCACTGGTAGGGGTAGGCAGTTGCTCGTAATGCGATTCCTTCGAAACATGCACGCGCTTGGCTTTGCTGCCTTGTGGTGTAAGTGTCTGCTCGAAGTGCGGTGTCTGCGAAGCATAAGAGTGGGAAAGTCCATATTTATGCCTAGTGAGCAGTCGCTCGAAACGCCATGCCCACGAAGCCGTGCCGATTGACCCCATCATAAAAATGGCGGTAAGTCTCTGCGCGAAACGCCATACTTGCGAAGCCCGTGTGCGTGGATGCGAACAAAGTCGCGCGGTAAGTAGCTGCTCGAAGCGCAGTACCTACGAAGCACTATTTGACCTTGGCCGGAGAATATATGAGGTAAGTTGCTGCTCGAGGCGCGGTACCTACGAAACAATATCCATCCTGAGGATGATGCAAAGTAGAGTAAGTAGCTGCTCGAAGCACAATACCTACAAAGCAAAGCAATTTCTATTGTGCACACATTACAAGGTAAGTAGCAGCTCGAAACGCGGTACCTACGAAGCTGAGACGAGTGGGGACACTTGGCTTGGTGGGGAAGTAGCTGCTCGAGGCGCGGTACCTACGAAGCCCACTCGACTATGGCCTGCTAGCACAATGGGGTTAGTAGCTGCTCGAAGCGCAGTACCTACGAAGCACGCACCACGTCCGCAGCCTTGACGTCACAGGTTAGTGGCTGCTCGAAGCGCAGTACCTACGAAGCCATTCCTCTCCTCAGGCCTATCGCCTTTGAGGTTAGTAGCTGCTCGAAGCGCAGTACCTACGAAGCAAGATGATGAAGGAGAGCGGGCGCGCGATTGGTTAGTAGCTGCTCGAAGCGCAGTACCTACGAAGCTTGTACACTCTTAACAAAGAGAAACAAAGAAGGTTAGTAGCTGCTCGAAGCGCAGTACCTACGAAGCCGGAGAATTGAGATCGGCTGGCAAGCGACGCAAAAGAGCAGCTACTGAAGCTGAAT
>DBFAZJ010000207.1:0-6252 GCA_048244295.1 Collinsella sp. | reverse complement strand
CGGATCGTGGCAGTCCTCGAACGCCTCGGTGCGCACGATACCGCCAAAGTGCTCATCGAGATACTGACGCCCTTGGTCGTGCAGGCTGTCCCAGCTCGACGTCGCACAGGGGAACTCATGGATAAAGGCGATGCGCAGGGGATTGTCCGCCGAATAGACGGTCTTGCCCATAAAGAAGTTGAGCACGCCGGAGGTGGACTTGGCGGGCGACTCTTCCTCATCGACGCTCGGTGCTTCGACAAGATCGACCTTGTCCTCGTTATTTTTGCCGGCAATGACCAGCTCACGCCAAATCTTACACAGGCGGTTTACGACGATATCCGTCGGCGTATCCAGCAGGCGGTCCTGGTTGTACACATTGAGGTAGACGAGCATGGCGTCTGCGGGCGTAATGTCCAGGTGGTCGCCGCCCGCGCGAAGGTAGGCGCGCTTAAAGAGTAGGAAGGTGTGGCGCAGGTAGTCGACCTTTTTCTGCGGCCATTTTTCGATAAGGTCCTGACCGAGCATCTTGGCGAGCGTCTCGTAGCTTCCCTCGCGCGAGAACTCGATCTCGTATAGGGGGCAGACGCGCCAAAACGCGCAGAACTCACCGTACAGGCGGCTTTCGACGGAATCCCATGTGCCGGGGTAGAGACGGGTGACCTTGGCCGAAACCGTCGGGGCGTCCAGGAATTTGAGGACACTGACGCGCTTGTTGCCCTCTTGGACGTAAAACCGATGCATGAACTCGGTGACGATGACGGGATCGCGATAGCCCTCGGTCACCTGGATGTCGTAGAGGTTGGACCACTTGCGGGCGAACTCCGTGCTAAACGGCAGCAAGGGCATAAAGTTGCATGAAAAGGCCGACTGACGGCCCTTGGTAACCGTGCCGACGACCATTTCGAGCGGAATGTCTCTCAGGCCGACATTCTCTCGCTGGCCCAAGGGGAGCTGGGCAACCAAGCTATCGAGGTCCGTAAGGTACGGATGCTCGCTTTGACTAATGGCGCGTCGACGTCCTTGCTCGCCGCGCTTGCGTGCTTGACGATAGGCCTCTTCCATAGTTTTGCTCCCTTAGTCGTTTAAACAACTATATGAACTATGGTACCACGAATGAAAACCACCACAAAGGTGCCTGTCCCCTTTGTGGTGGTTTAGGCGATGATGGGGGCGATGGCGCGAATGCAGGCGTCGGCCGCCGTGAAAGTGGTGCTGTCGTCGCTGACGATAAAGATGATCTTGCCCTTAATGCCAAAGTCGCCGATTTCGCTAAAGAGCACGTAGGGCTCCTTGTCAAAGCCCGAGATGGGAAGCACGGCGGCCTTGGTGGCGCTGGTCAGCTCGTCTGCCAGCGCGTCGAGCGAGGCCCACTTGGATGTGTCCTTTACGGCAACGGGCACAGCCACACGCCCAAAGGGCATGAGATGCACGAGCGTGTTCTTGGAGATATTTGAGTTGGGGACGATGATGGTCTGCCCGCAGGCGTCCTCGATGGTCGTATGACGCCAGGTGATGTCCTGGACCACGCCCGACACGCCATCGACTTCGATATTGTCGCCGGGCTTGATGATGCCCATAAAGGTTACCTGCATGCCGCCGATAAGGTTTGAGAGCGTGTCCTGAAAGCCGAGCGAGATGGCGATGCCGCCGACGCCAAGAGCGGCGACGAGGGCGTTTGCGTTAATGCCAAAGCAGTTGTCGAGGATAAAGCTGCCGCCGATCATCCAGATGACGGCGCGCGCAATGTTGATGAAGATACTCGATGCCGGAAGCGGGTTGTCGTCGCGGTTGAGCAGGTGGCGCAGGGTCTTGGATACGACCTTGGTGGCGATGGCGGTGCCTATTACCAAGATGCCGGCCCAGATGATGTTGTGGACCCACCGTTGTTCAAAGAAATGAAGAATCGGTTCAAACAATTCCATGTTGGGAAGACCTCCTCATGATCGTCCAACCATGATACCCACCAAAAGCCCGTCCGATCACATTCGGACGGGCTTTTGCGCTCGATATAAGGTTTGTACGGCGGGGCTGCAAGGCCCGGCGGTGTAGCTTAGCGGCGGCGCTTCCAGATAATGCCGAGAACGATGATGACGATGCCGCCGATAAGGCATGCGCCGACCACGGTCAGCGTACGGTCTCCCGTTGCGGCAAGCTTACCGGCCGTCTTCTTGGTGGTGATCTGCGTGGTCGTCGTGCCGGGTTTGGGTGAGGGCTCAGGCGTTGGGGTCGGATGGGGTGCGGGGCTCTCAGCGGAGCTAAAGCTGATGGTGCCCGCGAGCGAGGCCACCTTGTGCTCCCAGTCGTCCTGCCCGATCAGTGCTCTCAGCGCTGCCTCGCACGTACCCCACTCGGTGAGCTTCTTGGCGTTTGCGAAGGTGGGGAAGTCGGTCGTGTTGGTGATGATGTAGTTGTTGGTGGCGACGGTATAGGTCTTGGCGGGGTCGAGCGTGCTGCCGTCTTTGGTGAGCGTGGCACTCACGATGCGCTTGCCTTCAGGCTGCGTCCAGTCGATTGTTACGTTGATGCCGCCAAAGGAAAGAACGCTGCCGGAGTCGTCGGGCCACTTGTACATGTCCTGGGCTTCCTGCTCGGTGTGGCCGGCTGCGACGTAGGCTTGCTGAAGTTCGTAGCTGTCATTGCATTTGTCGCTAATTTCCAACGAGTGCTCAAGCGCTGCGAGGAAGTCCGCGCCGGTCATGGTCCAGGTCTCCAAGGTGTTGCCGTAGGGCGAGATGGCGATGACGTCGCCGGCGGTCACGTTTCCCGCCGCGATGCCGCCGCGGATGCCGCCAGCGTTCTCAATGGCAAGGCCCGCGCTCGTCAGGTCAGGGTCCGCGCCCGTCAGGGCAAGATAGGAGCCGCAAATCACGTGGCCGATGGTCTGGGCCTTGGTAGTATCGCCCTCCTTGTTGGGGCGAAAGTCGGTGGTGCGCACCATTTCCCAACCATGCGTGCCCGCGGCGTCCTCGCCGTAGAAATAGTCGGCGGCGGATGTGCCGAGCACCTTGTTCGATTCGTTTTCAAAGGCCTCGTCGAGCGGCTTGATCTTGTTGCGGACGTCTTCAAGGCAGCTTTGGTAGTCGGAGCCCTTGTTCGGGTCGGCCAAAAGGTCGTTGACGTTCTTGGTGGTGTAGAGCTTCTCGTCGCTGTCGTCTGCAGGGACCGTGACCATGTCATCGTCGGTCGTCTCAGTGCCATTCGTGTCGTACTTGTACGGAATGGAAAGCAGACCGACCTCGGCAAAGGCGCTGCCCGCCTCGACGACGCGGACCGGCTTGCCGTCGGTCCCCGTCACGTTTTCGTCTAAGTTGATGTGCTCGTGGCCCGCGACCAGTGCATCGACCCCAACGAGCTTTGCAGCAAAGGTCTTGGCGTTGAGCGTGTGCGCGATGCAGACGATAACGTTGCAGCCCTCATCCTCGCGCAGTCGCTTGGCCTCGGCATTGATGGCGACTGCCGCATCCGAGAACGACGTGCCCCGGACCAGGTCCGTGCGCAGGGAGGATCCCAGCGACTCATCCATGGCACCCACGACGCCGACCTTGATTTTGTAGTCGAATGTGGAGTGATCTTCGCTGTCCTCCCAGGTACGGTCGAGCGTCTTGGTGATGCTCGAGCTCCATACGCCGCTCGTAGACTTCGCGTTTGCGCAGAGCATGGCGAAGGGCGTGCCGGTGGTGCTGTAGCCGGTCATGGTACGGAGCTTGTCCGCGCCGTAGCTCCAGTCGTGGTTGCCCGGCGTGGTCGCGTCGTAGCCGTTCGCATAAAAGGTGTCCATGAGCTCGGCGATGCTCTTGCCCTCGCTCATGGTGGCAAAGGACTGCCCGTGGAAGGTGTCGCCCGCATCGAGCAAAAGATCGGGGGCGTTGCCCTGGGCGCTATAGAGGACCGCCAGTCCGTCGAAGCCGACGGTGCCGGTGCCCTTGCTTGCGTTGTAGCTGTACTTGTAGCTGCCGTGGATATCGTTGGTGTGCATGACGGTCACAGAGCCGTCAATAGCGGCGGGCAGGTTCCCCGCGAAAGCGAGGCTTGGGATGCCTGCGAGCGCGCCGGCAAACAACGCGGCGGCTAACGCAAGGCGGGGGAGTCTTTTCATGGCAGTCTCCTTACTCTTTAACAAAAACCACCACAAAAGTGCCTGTCCCCTTTGTGGTGGTTTTCTAGGTCGTTAGCTCAGCAGCATGCGGTCGTTGGCGAGCTCGCCGCCCGAGACCTCCTCGAACTTCTGCAGCAGGTCGGCAACGGTGAGCGACTTTTTTTCGTCGCCTGCCACGTCGTAGATCACGTGACCCTCGTGCATCATGATCAGACGATTGCCCAGACGGATGGCGTCGTTCATGTTATGCGTGACCATGAGCGTGGTCAGGTGATGCTCGTCGACGATTTCCTCGGTCAGATTGAGCACCTTAGAGGCCGTCTTGGGGTCGAGCGCCGCGGTGTGCTCGTCGAGCAGCAGCAGGCGTGGCTTGGTGAGCGTGGCCATGAGCAGGGTGAGTGCCTGGCGCTGGCCGCCCGAAAGCAGGCCGACCTTGGCGTTGAGGCGCGTGTCCAGACCAAGGTCCAGGCGCTTGAGCAGCTCAACGTACTCGTCCTTCTCGGCTTTGGTGACGCCCCACGAAAGACCGCGATGCTGGCCGCGGCGCTTGGCGAGGGCCAGGTTCTCGGCAATTTGCATGTCGGCTGCGGTGCCGCGCATGGGGTCCTGGAACACGCGGCCCAGGTACTTGGCGCGCTGTGACTCGCTCAGACGCGAGATGTCGGTGCCGTCGAGCTCGATAACGCCCGAATCGAGCGGATACACGCCGGCGATCATGTTGAGCAGCGTGGACTTGCCGGCGCCGTTGCCGCCGATCACGGTTACAAAGTCGCCATCATTGAGGGTAAGGTCGACGCCGGTGAGCGCGCGCTTCTCGGTGACGGTGCCCTTGTTAAAGGTCTTCTTGACGTGCGAGAGCTTAAGCATCTGCCTCATCCCCCTTCGTGTAGGAGCTGCGGAGCTTATAGCGCTCCCAAACCACGGGCACACACAGGGCCACGGCGACGATCACGGCGGAGAGCAGCTTCATGTCGTTGGCGTCCATGCCCAACTGCAGCACGATGGCGCGGATGAGGAAGTACACCACGGAGCCAAAGACGGCGGAGGCAAGACGGACGCTAAACTGCGTGAGGCCGCCGGGCAGCAGGCGGCCGAGCACCTCGCCGATAACAATGGCGGCAAGACCGATAACGATGGCACCGGTACCCATGCCAATGTCGGCGTACTTCTGGCTCTGGCAGATGAGCGCGCCCGAAAGGCCGATGAGGGCGTTGGAGAGCACGAGGGCGATCATCTTGGTGGAGTTGGTGTTGACGCCCAGAGCGCGGATCATGTACTCGTTGTTGCCGGTGGCGCGCAGTGCCGAGCCGATCTCGGTGCCAAAGAACCAATACAGGATGGCAACGATAGCCACAGCGAGCAAGATGCCCAGGATGATGGCGACGGTGGACTGCGGCAGGCCCGTCATGTTGCTGACAGACGAGAAGATAGTGCCCTTGGCAAGGATGGGCGTATTGGATTTGCCCATGATGCGCAGGTTGATGGACCACAGGCTGATCTGGGTGAGGATTCCGGCGAGGATCGCGGGAATCTCAAAGACCGTGGTCAAAATGCCCGTGACGGCGCCCGCGATAGCACCGGCACACATGCCGGCCAAAACAGCGAGCAGCGGGTCGACGTTGTTATTGACGATGAGTACGGCGCAGACGCAGCCGCCGAGGGCAAAGCTGCCGTCGCAGGTCATATCGGGGATGTCGAGCAGGCGGAACGTGATAAACACGCCAAGCACCATAATGCCCCAGAGGACGCCCTGCGAAACGGCGCCCTGCAATGCAATAAGCATGCTTCATACCTCCTAGGATAGGGTGGACACGTGAGTCACCATGATAGCGGTAACAATGCATAAAAGAGCTGCGGCCGGATGTTTTGTCTCATCTGTAACAAGCAGGGCGAACGCCGGTCTTTGGCGTTCGCCCCTGTGGCTCAGATATTGAATAACGCAACTATGGCGCGAGTGCGGGTCCTAGACGCGTTACCGCGCATGGCGCTACTCGTCCAGAGCGGAAAGGTCGATGCCCAGCGCCTCGGCCATCTCGTCGTTCTTGACGACGACCAGGTCCTTGCTCGAGAGGTGCTTGATCGGCATATCCTCGGGCTTGGCCTCGCCCTTCAGGATCTTAACGGCCATCTCGCCCGCGGCGTAGCCCAGGTCCTCATAGTTGATGGAGAGGGTG
>DBFAZJ010000206.1:0-9221 GCA_048244295.1 Collinsella sp. | reverse complement strand
GACCCGTCCCACGGCACGCCGGCGACGGGGAACATGCGCGTGGTGGTGCAGAGGAGCACGCGGCCGCCAGCGCGCATAAGCTCAAGGCCGAGCGTCTTCAGCAAGGTCGACTTGCCTCCACTGCCGATAATTGCAGTAATGCCCGGCTCGATCTTGAGCGCGGAGGCAAGGTTTCCGCTCGTCGTTTTCATCTGTTCACCGCCGTATAAAACTGTGATAATAAATAATCATCAGAGTAGCGGTCGAACCGCATTTGCTCTGCTCAAACCGTAGCACAGGGAGGTGTCCCGGGAATGCTCGTTTATGTTCGCGGCGCCGGCGATATCGCCACGGGCGTCGCCGCTCGCTTGGTGCGCGCCGGCGTGTCGGTCGTTATGGCCGATATCGCGGTTCCCACGTGCATCCGCCGCACAATCAGTTTTTGCGAGGCTATTCGCTTGGGCGAGGTCGAGGTCGAGGGCATTCGCGCTCGCTTGGCGCAGACGCCGGCAGAGGCGCTCGAGATTACCCAAGCGGGGGATGTTGCCGTCGTGGTGGACCCTCAGGCCAAGATGCTCGGCGAGCTGAAACCCGCTGCCGTGGTCGACGCGATTTTGGCCAAGCGCAACCTGGGCACCACGCGCGACATGGCGCCTACCGTCATCGCCGTGGGGCCGGGCTTTACCGCGCCGGTCGATTGCGACGCCGTGGTCGAGACCATGCGCGGGCATTTCCTGGGCCGTGTCATTACCCAAGGTTCACCCCAGCCCAACACGGGCGTGCCGGGCATTATCGCTGGCTATGGCAAAGAGCGTGTTATCCACAGCCCCGCCGCCGGCGTGTTTCGGTCCGACCGCGCAATCGGCGACATCGTGCGCGCCGGAGACGTGATTGGCTACGCGGGCGATACGCCCATGTGCACGCAGATCGATGGCTGTCTGCGCGGGCTTTTGGCGAATGGCGTCCAGGTCACCGAGGGCTTTAAATGCGCCGATGTCGATCCGCGCGGCGACGCCAGCTATATCAACTACATTTCGGACAAGGCGAGGTCGGTCGGTGGCGGCGTGCTCGAGGCGCTCGCCATGCTCACCGGTGTATTCCAGTGATAGGAAATTGCAATGGAAAAGCTCGATGTGGTGAATGCTGCGCTTGGCGCTCTGAAGGCTGGTAAGACGTGCGAGCTGGTGGTCGTGGCCGGCACGGCAGGGTCGTCACCGCGCGGCGTGGGCGCCTGGATGGCCGTCTTTGCCGACGGTAGCCAGGCGGGCACTATCGGCGGCGGCAAGATTGAGCTCTTTGCGCTGGACGAGGCACGCGAGCTGCTGGCCGAGGGTAAATCGCGTCTGGTCCGCTACACCATGGGCGGCGAGAACTCCGATACCGGCATGATCTGCGGCGGAGCCATCTGCCTGTGCTATCTGCACCTGGATATATCGCAGGTGCCGTTGTTCCAGTCGGTTGCCGACGTCTTGGCGTATCGACGCATCGGCGACTTCGTCATCGACTTTGAACCGTTTATCGCGAGCGCGCTCGAGGGCGATGTGGCCGAGCACCATGGCGAGGAATCGCGCCGCACCATTGCGGGCTGCCCCGGGCTTTCGTTGGTGGAGGAGGGGAGTAACGTCACCTACACTAACGCCGCCTCCGAGATTCCTCCCGCGCACATCGAGACGCTCTGCCCCGAGGGCCTGACCTATATCTTTGGCTGCGGCCACGTGGGCGCCGCGACGGCGCGGGTGCTCACGGCGGCGGGCTTTGCCGTCGTGGCGTGCGACGACCGCCCCGGCACGCTGACCCCCGATTGGGTGCCCGGTGTCTACGACCGTCGTCTGGTCGACTACAAGAGCCTGAGCAAGCAGTGCCCCATCGGCCCGCGCGACCTGGTGGTCGTCGCCACGGCGGGTCACAAGTCCGATATCGACGTGGTGATTCAGGCCATGCGTGCCAAACCCGCCTATCTGGGCTGCCTGGGCTCGCGTCGCAAGACGGCCTTTGTGCGCGCCCGCCTGGAGCAGGAGGGCTTTACGCAGGACCAGATCGACGAGCTGCACCTGCCGATCGGCGTTGCCATCGAGGCCGAGGATCCCGAAGAGATCGCCATCTCCATCGCCGCCGAGATGATCCACCTGCGCCGCACCAAACTCGTCCCCCGCAAGCGCTAATCGCATCCCGACCAATTAAGTTGCGGTGAAATACGGATTGTTTAAGCCTGTTAGGCCGCCCAACAGTCCCTATTTCACCGCAACTGCTTGTTGGGATCAATTTGTGCGGGGGAGTTGTGGAGTTGTGCAGGCAGACGAGGTTTTTCTGGAAATACGCTCCCGATGCGCGTATAGTACCGATTGTTTTGTCGGCTCCTGCTGCGTCGAGTCCAAACCGCAAAATGCCATGAGCGGCGCGGATGCAGCCAGGAGGCACGAGGACAACCCATCGTGGCCACGCCCCGTGCTTAAAACCCCAAGAAGGAGTGAACAATGGCAGAAGAGAAGTATGTGCCGCGTCTGAAGACCAAGTACAACAACGAGGTCAAGCAGCAGCTTCAGGACAAGTTCCAGTACGAGAACGTCATGATGATCCCCAAGTTTGAGAAGATCGTCGTGAACATGGGTGTCGGCGAGGCCGCTACCGATTCCAAGGCCATCGACGGTGCCGTGCGCGACCTGCGCGCCATCACTGGCCAGCAGCCGATGATCACCCGTGCCCGCAAGTCCATCGCTACCTTCCGCCTGCGCGCCGGTATGCCGATCGGCTGCAAGGTTACCCTGCGTGGCGACCGTATGTGGGAGTTCTTCGATCGTCTGACCTCCGTCGCGATCCCCCGTATCCGCGACTTCCGCGGCATTTCCGCCAAGAGCTTCGACGGCCGTGGTAACTTCTCCATGGGCGTCACCGAGCAGCTCATCTTCCCCGAGATCGACTTCGACTCCGTCGATCACCAGCGCGGTATGGACATCACTTTCGTGACCACCGCCAACACCGATGAGGAGGCCAAGGCCCTTCTGGACGCCTTCGGTTTCCCGTTCAAGAAATAGGTTCACCTGCCCTATAAGCGCCGTTCCCACAAGGGGGCGGCGCTTGGGGCGAACAATACTCTATGTGAGGAGGATATAAGTGGCTAAGACATCGATGATCGTCAAGTGCAATCGCAAGCAGAAGTTCTCTACTCGTGAGTACACGCGCTGCCAGCGCTGCGGCCGTCCGCACTCTGTGTACCGCAAGTTCGGCCTGTGCCGTGTCTGCTTCCGCGAGCTTGCACTCAAGGGCGAGCTTCCCGGCGTTAAGAAGGCCAGCTGGTAAGTCACTACCAGCGTTTCAAGCATCAGTTTGGAACAGGGAAAACGCGCTAAAAAGGCTTTGCCGTTAAGGGCGGCGAAGAACCAAGAGCACGTGTTCATCAAGAACGAAGGAGAATCTGTATGAACCTTACAGACCCGATCGCAGATATGCTTACGCGCATCCGTAACGCTAACTCTGTGAACAAGGCCACGGTCTCCATGCCGAGCAGCAAGAAGCTCGTCGAGATCGCTCGTGTTCTGCACGAGGAGGGCTACATCGAGGGCTACGATGTCGAGGACACCGTTCCCCAGAAGACTCTGCACATCACGCTTAAGTATGGTCCCAAGAAGGCTAAGGTCATCAACGGCATCCGCCGCATTTCCAAGCCGGGCCTGCGTAAGTACACCGGCGTTGCCGACATGCCCCGCGTCCGCGGTGGCCTTGGTACCGCCATTATTTCCACCAGCCATGGCGTCATGACCGACCGCGATGCTCGCAAGCACAACGTCGGCGGCGAGATCATCGCTTACGTCTGGTAATTCGCTCGGTAGGTAGAAGGAAAGGAGATCACCGTGTCTCGTATCGGTAATAAGCCTGTCCAGATTCCCGCCGGAGTCGAAGTGGCAGTCAACGGCAACAACGTTGTCGTCAAGGGCCCCAAGGGCCAGCTCGAGCTCGATGTCTTTGAGAAGCTCGCTATCAACGTCGAGGACAACGTCCTCACCGTTTCCCGTCCCGACGACGAGCGTGAGACCCGTGCCCGCCACGGCCTCACCCGCGCCCTCATCCACAACATGGTTGTTGGCGTTTCCGAGGGCTTCGAGAAGAAGCTCGAGCTCGCCGGCGTCGGTTACCGCGTGCAGCAGAAGGGCAAGAACCTCGAGTTCTCCCTGGGCTTCTCGCACCCCGTGATCGTCGAGGCTCCCGAGGGCATCACCTTCGAGGTTCCCGACAACACCCACGTGAACGTCAAGGGTATCAACAAGCAGCAGGTCGGTCAGATCGCCGCTGAGATCCGCGGCCATCGTCCTCCCGAGCCTTACAAGGGCAAGGGTATCCACTACGTTGGCGAGCACATCCGCCGCAAGCTGGGTAAGGCCGCCAAGTAGTCGTAACCGACTCACTCGCATAAGACCAGCACCCCGTCAGGTGCTGGCAAGATCAACCTTTTTAGGAGTTTACGTATGAACAAGCATAAGGCGAAGCTGGAAGGCCTCAAGCGTCGTCAGCGTCGTGTTCGCGGCAAGGTCTCGGGTACCTCCGAGCGTCCGCGTCTTCGCGTGACCCGTACTAACGCCAACATCTATGCCCAGATCATCGACGACAGCAAGGGCTCCAGCCTGACGCTCGTCTCTGCCTCGACCCTCGAGGCCGAGTTCAAGGGCACCCACACCTCGAACAAGGAGGCTGCGGAGAAGGTCGGTCAGCTCGTTGGCAAGCGCGCCATCGAGGCCGGCATCACCAAGGTCGCCTTCGATCGCGGTGGCCGTATCTACCATGGCCGCGTCAAGGCCCTCGCCGACGGTGCTCGTGCCGCCGGTCTCGAGTTCTAGGAGGTATGTAGCACATGGCTCGTAATCAGAAGCAGCAGCGCGAGGCCTCCGAGTTCGAGGAGCGCGTCGTTTACATCAACCGCGTGTCGAAGACCGTCAAGGGTGGTCGTCGCATGAGCCTCGTCGCTCTCGTCGTCGTTGGCGACGGCAAGGGCAACGTCGGCGTTGGCATGGGCAAGTCCGCTGAGGTGCCCATGGCCATCTCCAAGGCGTCTCTCGATGCCAAGAAGAACATGTTCCACGTGCCGGTGACCGAGCAGGGCACCATCCCGCACGAGGTTCTCGGCCACTTTGGTGCCGGCCGCATCATCATCAAGCCCGCTGTCGAGGGTACCGGCGTTATCGCCGGCGGCGCTGTGCG
This sequence comes from Collinsella sp., assembly GCA_048244295.1. Classification (GTDB taxonomy): domain Bacteria; phylum Actinomycetota; class Coriobacteriia; order Coriobacteriales; family Coriobacteriaceae; genus Collinsella. Next base: position 4,052 of record DBFAZJ010000206.1, on the reverse strand, counting down.
TCCCCTCTTCGAGCTTGCTGGCATCAAGAACGTCCTGTCCAAGTCCCTCGGTACCGACAACGGCCTCAACATCATCAAGGCTGCCGTCGAGGGCCTCAAGGAGCTCTCCAGCCCTGAGGACGTCGCGGCTCGCCGTGGCCTGACGGTCTCCGAGATGTTCGTCGGTAAGGAGAACTAAGCATGGCTGACACCATCAAGATCAAGCAGGTCCGCAGCACCAACGGTTGCAAGCAGGACCAGGTCCGTACTGTCCGTGCCCTCGGTCTCCACAGGATCCGCGAGGTTCGCGAGATTGCTGACAACGAGTCCGTCCGCGGCATGATCTTCAAGGTCAAGCACCTTGTCGAGATTGTAGAGGAGTAGCAAATGCAGCTTCACGATCTTACTCCCGCGCCCGGTTCCACCAAGAACCGCAAGCGCGTCGGCCGTGGCAATTCTTCGGGTCACGGCACCACTTCTGGCCGCGGTCAGAAGGGCCAGGGTTCCCGCTCTGGCGGCACCAAGGGTGCCGGCTTCGAGGGTGGCCAGACTCCGCTGGCTATGCGCCTGCCCAAGCTTCCGGGCTTTCGCAACCCCCGTCGTATCGAGTACACCGCTGTTAACGTTGAGCGTCTCGAGCGCAAGTTCGAGGACGGCGCTGTGATCGACGGTGCCGCTCTTAAGGCCGCTCGCATCACCAAGAGCGAGTTCGAGCCCGTCAAGGTGCTCGGCAATGGTGAGCTCACCAAGAAGTTCACGGTCAAGGTCGACAAGGTCAGCGCTTCTGCGCAGGCCAAGATCGAGGCCGCCGGCGGAAAGGTCGAGCTGCCGTGCTAAATGGTCTTAAGAATGCTTTCCGCATCAAAGAATTGCGCGAAAAGATTCTTTTTACCATAGCTATGCTCGTCGTGTACCGCATTGGTGCGCACGTTCCTGTGCCCGGCATTCCCTTCCAGGGGATGCTGGGCCTTTTCTCGACCGATAACAATTCGGTCGCCGCAGGTGCTATGGCCCTCCTGAATCTTTTCTCTGGCGGCGCTTTGAGCTATGTGTCGGTGTTTTCGCTGGGCATCATGCCTTACATCACCAGCTCGATCATCCTCCAGATGCTCCAGGCCGTCGTGCCTTCCCTGCATGAGCTTGCCCGCGAGGGCGAGGTCGGTCAGACCAAGATTACGCAGTATTCGCGTTACCTCACCCTGGCTCTGGCAATCCTCAACTCCGTGGGTTACCTCTTCCTCTTTAAGAGCTTCGGCATTAGCTTCAACGGTGCCGGTGCTCCCGAGATCATCTTTGACCTCATGATCGTCGGCACGCTCACCGCGGGCGCCATGCTGATCATGTGGATTGGTGAGCTCATCACCCAGCGCGGTATCGGCAATGGCATGTCGCTGATCATCTTCGCGAACATCATGGCCGGTCTGCCGCAGGCTATCTTCTCCAGCACTGAGGGCAATGCCGGTGGCATCATCACCATGGTGATCATCTGCGCCATCATCCTGCTGGTTATCCCGCTGATTGTTTTCCTTGAGCGCGGCCAGCGCCGCATCCCGGTCTCCTACGCCAAACGCGTCGTGGGCCGTCGCATGATGGGTGGCCAGACCACCTACCTGCCCATCAAGGTCAACACCGCGGGTGTCGTGCCGATCATCTTCGCTTCGGCGCTGCTGTACTTCCCGGCTCAGATTGCCGTGTTCTTCCCCGGCATCGGCTGGATCCAGGCAGTTGCCTCTGCGCTTTCGACCGGTTGGCTCAACTGGGTGCTTAACGTTGTCCTCATCGTGTTCTTCGCGTACTTCTACACCTCAATGGTGTTCAACCCCGATGACACGGCCGACAACCTTAAGAAGCAGGGCGGCTTTATTCCGGGCGTGCGTCCGGGTAGGGCTACCGCGGCCTACATCAAGAACGCGCTCAACAAGATTACGCTTCCCAGCGCTGTCTTTTTGGCGCTCATCGCCATCGTGCCTTCGATCATCTTCTCCTTCACGGGTAACCATCTGATCCAGGCATTTGGCGGCACGTCCATCCTCATCATGGTCGGCGTCGTGCTCGACACGGTCGATAAGCTCGAAGGCCAGATCAAGATGTATGATTACGATGGATTCTTTAAATAGGCTAGAGGAGGATTGCTCATGAACCTCGTATTGCTCGGAGCTCCGGGTGCCGGTAAGGGCACCGTCGCACAGGAGCTCGTCGCCGAGTTTGGCGTCGCTCACATTTCTACGGGCGACCTGCTGCGTGCTGCCGTCAAGGGTGGCACCGAACTTGGTATTCAGGCTAAGAAGTACATGGACGCTGGCGAGCTCGTTCCCGACCAGCTCGTGATCGATCTTGTCAAGGAGCGCCTTGCCGCCGATGATGCCCAGCAGGGCTTCATTCTCGACGGCTTCCCGCGCAACACCGCCCAGGCCGTGACGCTCGATTCCGAGCTCTCCGCCATGGGTCGCGAGATCGACTGCGCCCTTCTGGTCGATGTGGCCCCCGAGGTCATTATCGATCGTCTGTCTTCGCGTCGCACCTGCCGTGCCTGCGGTTACACCGGCACTGCTGCCGATGCCACCTGCCCCAAGTGCGCCGGCGAGATGTATCAGCGCGACGACGACAAGCCCGAGACCATCAAGAACCGTCTCGACGTCTACGAGAAGTCCACGAGCCCGCTCGTCGACTACTATCGTGGCCAGGGTCTGCTCAAGTCGGTCAACGGTGACCAGGCTCGCGAGACCGTGTACGGGGATGTCAAAGAGGCTCTCGGTCTATGATCAAGATTAAGTCTGCAACGCAAATCGAGCAGATGAAGAAGGCAGGAGCGCTATCTAAGATGGCGCTCCGCCACGTTGGAGCCATGGTGCGCCCCGGCGTTTCGACTTTTGAGCTCGATCAGCTCGCGGAGCAGATTATCCGCATGCATGGCGGCACCCCGGCCTTTAAGGGTTACGGCGGGTTCCCGGGGACCATTTGCGCATCGATCAACGATGCCGTGGTCCACGGTATTCCCAACCCCGACATGATCCTGCGCGATGGCGATATCATCTCCATCGATACGGGAGCCGTTGTCGACGGTTGGGTCGGCGATAACGCTTGGACGTTTTTCGTCGGCACCCCCACGCCCGAAGCCAAGGCTTTGTGCGAGATCACGCGCGATTGCCTTAAGGCTGCCATCGAGCAGGCTGTCCCCGGTAACCATATCGGGGACGTCGGTTATGCCGTTCAGTCCCTCGCCGAGTCTCACGGTTACGGCGTGCTTCGTGATTATGTGGGCCATGGCATTGGTCGCGTGATGCACGAGGACCCCAACGTTCCTAACTATGGAAAGAAGGGGAGGGGCGTTCGCCTCCAGGCCGGCATGGTCATTGCCATTGAGCCGATGGTTACGATGGGTTCCAACCATGTGAGCACGGGCTCCGACGGTTGGATCGTTACGACCAACGACCACCTGCCCGCCGCGCACTACGAAAACACCGTCGCCATTACCAATGACGGTCCGGTGATTCTCACCACGGATGCCCAAGGTGCTTGGTGTTCGCTCCAAGGCGGAGAAATGTAACAAGTTCCACTTAGTTGTGGAGCCATTACGAAGTTATTACGATGCGTGCATACGTGTTGTAGAATACTCAATCGCTGTCGTTTTCTAGAGAAAGATGATTGCTTGTGAAGAAGGAAGACGCAATTGAGCTCGAGGGTACGGTAAAGGAACCGCTGCCCAATGCCATGTTTAAGGTCGAGCTCGAGAACGGTCATTCGGTTCTGTGCAACATTTCTGGCAAGATCCGAATGAATTACATCCGCATTCTCCCCGGTGACAGGGTTGTCGTGGAGCTTTCCCCGTACGACCTGACCCGCGGCCGCATCACCTATCGCTATAAATAGCGGCACGCATACACGCACTCCATTTCCGGCTGCAGGCTTAGCTCAACCTACGGTCGGATTGTGTGTGAAGACCAGCCATAGTTTTAAACGCCTGCGGCTGGGCGAGTAGATAGTAGGGAAGTAGTTTGAGCGCTACCGAAAGGAAGAACGATGAAGGTACGTCCTTCGGTCAAGAAGATGTGCGATAAGTGCAAAATCATTAG
>DBFAZJ010000205.1:0-4356 GCA_048244295.1 Collinsella sp. | reverse complement strand
CCAGTTTGGCGGCAAGCTCGCGCTGGGTGGCATTCAAGCCACGATGGTGCTCACCGAGCTCTGCATTGGCTTTTGCGTTGGCGTCGGCGCCGGCTGCGCGGTCATTACCGGTCAGTATTTTGGCCAGCACGATGATGAGCGACTGGGTCGTTCGGTCCATACAGCCATGACGCTCGCGCTGGTGGGCGGTATCGTTTTCTCGATTCTTGGCATAGTGTTCGTTGAGCCCATGCTGGTGCTTATGAACACGCCGCATGAACTATTGGCCGAGGGTGTGGCCTATGCTCGCTGTTATTTTGCCGCGATGGTTGCGGCACTGCTGCTCAATATGGGAACGGCATTGCTGCGCGCCGTGGGCGACACGCGCGGGCCTGCTGTGATCATCGCTTCCGGCTGCCTTGTTAATGCGGTGCTGGATGTCATCTTCGTTGCCGTGCTTCATATGGAGGCTCTGGGCTGCGGCATCGCGGTGGCGCTGACCATTTGCTCCAACGCCACGATGATCGTGATTCGTATGATGCACGCTCCGGGTGCATGGCGTCTTTCGCTGTCTAAGCTCGGCATCGATTGCGGTATTTGCAAGAGTATGATCTCGTGTGGTCTGCCACTCGGTTTTCAATCGGCTGCCTATTCGATCTCGAACGTGCTGATCCAGGTGTCGGTTAATTCGTTTGGCGCCGATGTCACGACTGCTTGGGGTCTATCTGGGCGCCTGGATGGCATTATCTGGATGGTGACCGAGGCGCTCGGCGTATCGATCACTACGTTCTCGGCGCAGAACTTTGGCGCGCGCAACTACGAGCGCATGCGCAAGGGCTACCATACGTCGCTCGTGCTGTCGTTTATGCTCATTGGTGGCCTGTCTGCCGTGCTGCTGGTGTTCTCGGGCCCGCTGTCGCGTTTGTTTGTCGACGATGCTTCGATTTCGGCGTACACCACGACTATCCTCCATTTCATTGCGCCGTTCTATGCGATTTTCTCGATTATCGAGAACGCCTCGGGTTCCATCCGCGGCGCCGGCGTGAGTCTGCAGCCTATGATGCTCACCATCTTTGGCACCGTCGTACTCAGAGTGATTTGGGTGTTTGCGATCATGCCCTTCGATCCGTCGCTCGAGCATCTACTGCTGGTCTACCCCGTAACCTGGCTCATCACCGCAACCATGTTCACCATCTACCACCACAGCGGCAACTGGCTAGGTCGCGCCACCGCCTAGCTCATCCGTCGGATACCCCTGATAAGTTGCGGTGAAATAGTTCCTGAAAAGCCCTTGCGGACCGTCAAACAAGTACTATTCCACCGCAACTTCCTTATGAGCTGTAGGTGTTGGCGGAAAACGGATCAATTAGTATTCGATGCCTTGGCGGGCTAGGAGGCCTTCGTCGAAGTAGTGTTTGATGGGACGCATTTCGGTGACTAAGTCCGCGAGGTCGGCCAACGGCAGCAGCCCGCGGCCGGTGAGCACGAGTTCCGTGGTGGCGGGCTTTATCGCGATCAGCGCTTCGACATCCTCGCGTGTCACGAAGCCGCGGCGCATAGCCTCGCCGAGTTCGTCCAAAATCAGAACGTCGACCTGTGATATCTGCTCGTGTGCTAGCTCCAGAATCTGTGCCGCGCAGGCCTCGGGCGTGTCGCGGTCGGCTTGTACGATGCGCAGACCCAAACGGGGCGCCGCATCATGCTCGGCGCAGTGCAGTTTCTTGGCAGACTGCAGCCTAAGAACGTTAAGTCCATAGCCCGTGGCGCGCAGCGCGAGCCCCAGCGCAGCCGTCGTCTTGCCCTTGCCGTCGCCTGTATAGATTTGAACCTTGCCGACCTACAGTGATGCCATCTCTGTCCTTTCGTGCCCGGCGTCGGTTTATCGTCGCTCGGGTTGGGTATTCTAGAAACCATTATCAACCCCAGTAGATGGAGTTCAAGCAGATGGAGATGGATGACAACAAGCGTAGACGGAATATGATTCTCTACGTGCTCATCGCCTTCGTCGTCTACCTCGTGCTCTCGACCGTTCTGTTCCCTAACATCGGTCACACGCAGCAGATTACGAAGACCGATTACTCGACGTTTGTCAAAGCGCTCGATAAGAAGAGTGTCGACAAGGTCGAGTACAACACGGACGATTACACGATTTATTACACCAAGAAGGGCGAGGACGAGAACATCGCCTACAAGACGACCGGTGTGCCGAATGATGCGGGCTTTACCGATCGCGTGCTTGAATCTGGTGCGTCCCTGGAGTCGGTCGTTCCCGATAAAAACTCGGGTTTGATGACCTACTACCTGCTCACACTCATTCTTCCCATGGCGATTTTCTTCCTCATCGGTTGGTGGCTCAACCGCCGCATGAAGAAGGCTATGGGCGATGACGGCCCGTCGATGAACTTTGGCGGCGGCGGTTTTGGCGGCGGCGGACTGGGTAAGTCCGGCGCGCGCGTGATCGCCTCCAAGGACGTGGGCGTGACCTTTAAGGACGTCGCCGGCCAGGAAGAGGCCAAGGAGTCTCTCAAGGAGGTCGTCGACTTTCTGGAGAAGCCGCAGCGCTACGAGGAGATCGGCGCCAAGCTGCCGCGCGGTGCTCTCCTTGTTGGCCCTCCGGGTACCGGTAAGACCCTGCTTGCCAAGGCTGTTGCCGGCGAGGCCGGTGTTCCGTTCTTTAGTATTTCGGGCTCTGAGTTCGTTGAGATGTTTGTTGGTCGCGGCGCTGCAAAGGTACGTGACCTGTTTAAGCAGGCCAAGGAAAAGGCCCCGTGTATCGTCTTTATCGATGAGATCGATACCATCGGTAAGAAGCGTGATGGCGGCGGCTTTAGCGGCAACGACGAGCGCGAGCAGACGCTCAATCAGTTGCTGACCGAGATGGATGGCTTCGATAACCACAAGGGTATCGTTGTCCTTGCCGCAACCAACCGCCCCGACAGTCTCGATCCGGCGCTGCTGCGCCCCGGTCGTTTTGACCGCCGCATTCCCGTCGAGTTGCCCGATCTGACCGGTCGTAAGAACATCCTCGAGCTTCACGCCAAGAGTGTGAAGACCGAGCCGCCGATCGATCTGACCGCGATTGCCCGCGCCACGCCCGGTGCCTCGGGCGCCGACCTGGCCAATATCATCAACGAGGGCGCCCTGCGCGCCGTTCGCGAGGGTCGCAAGCGTGCAACCCAGGATGACTTCGAGGAGTCGGTGGAGGTCGTCATTGCCGGCCAACAGCGTAAGTCCACGGTGCTTTCCGACCATGAGAAGCAGGTCGTTTCCTACCACGAGATCGGTCATGCCATCGTCGCTGCCCGCCAAAAGGGTTCCGCGCCGGTTACCAAGATCACCATCGTGCCGCGCACGAGCGGTGCTCTTGGCTATACCATGCAGGTCGAGGAGGACGAGCGCTTCCTGACGACACGCCAGGAGGTCTTGGACAAGCTTGCCGTCTACTGCGGCGGCCGTGCGGCCGAGGAACTCATCTTTGGCGAGATGACGACCGGTGCCGCCAACGATATCGAACAGGCCACCAAGCTCGCCCGCAACATGGTGACGCGCTTTGGTATGTCCGACGAGTTTGGCATGATGGCGCTCGGTACCGTGCAGAACGCGTATCTCAATCAGGACACGTCGCTCACCTGCGCCCCTGGTACGGCCGAGCGTGTGGACGCGATTGTCGCTAAGCTGATTGAGGATGCGCACGATCGCGCCCTGCAGATCCTGAAGGAGAACAAGTTCAAGCTCCATGAGCTGGCTCGTTATCTGTACAAGAAGGAGACCATCACGGGTGAGGAGTTCATGAACCTCCTCACGCGCGAGAATCCGCTGATGCCCAAGCAACAGTAAAGCCGCGGTCGAGCCAGTAAACGCCGACGCCCCATTTGAGCAGCTTTCTCAAATGGGGCGTTTTGCTTGAGAGGGATGGAAATGAAGATCGTGGTGAGCGCCTGCTTGATGGGCGAGAGCTGCAAGTATAACGGGCTCGATAACTATCATCGCGAGTTGGTCGAGGCCTGCGAGCGTACAGGGACCGAGGTCCTCTTGGTGTGCCCCGAGGTCTTTGGCGGCCTGCCCACGCCGCGCAAGCCGTCCGAGATTGTGAATGGCGAGGTCCGTACCTGCGAGGGTACCTCAGTCGATCGCGAGTTTCGTCTAGGCGCTCAACGTGCGCTCGATATGTGCGAGCAAGCGGGCGGCCCGTCCGAGATTACTGCGTGCGTCTTGCAGGATCGCAGTCCGTCGTGTGGCGTGGGCCATATCTACGACGGATCCTTCAGCGGCACGCTCACAACGGGTAACGGTGTCTTCGTTGACCTGCTCCTGCGCCACGGCTACCGCGTGATCCCGGCAAGCGAATTCGACTCGAGCATGTTACAGCAATAAAAA
>DBFAZJ010000204.1:0-5724 GCA_048244295.1 Collinsella sp. | reverse complement strand
CCCGCGGCCTCACTGACGTAGGACACGGCGTACTCCTTGGAGTGCGTGTCGGTCGTCATGATGGCGCGAGCGGCATCGGCGCCACCGTGAGCAGAGAGCGCCTCGTAGGCAGCAGGAATGGCGGTCTCAAACGTGTCGATCGGCAGAATCTGGCCAATCACACCCGTGGAGGCAACCAGAATCTGCTGGGGCTCGCAGCCGATGACCTGCGATGCGATGCTGCACGTCTCGCGCGCGCATGCAAGGCCAGTCTCACCTGTGGCGGCGTTGGCATTGCCAGAGTTGACCGAAACGCCGGCGATGATTCCGTAGCCCTTGTCGGCACCGCCCAGGTTGGCACGGCTCACCTGCACGGGCGCCGCGCAAAAGCGATTGGTGGTAAACACGCCGGCACCGGGACAGGGTTTATCGGGCACGACGAGCGCGTAATCCAGACGCTCGGGGTTCTTGCGGAACCCAGCATGGATGCCCGCAGCCTTAAAACCAGCCGCAGCCGTAACGCCGCCCTCGACGGCGCGAATCTTGATATCAAACAGCTCGGTATTCATCGTCTTTATGACTCCTTATGTCAAACAAAAAACGGACATCGGTTGGTGCGCCATGCCAGTCGTAATCATGAGACCAGCTTAAGAGTGGCGCCCCACTCGATGCCCGACTACCAAATCGTAAACAATCGAATGTGCTACACCGGGCACGCCACTGTGGGCAAGCCTCGTCGCTCGTCAAAGCCAAAGACGATATTGGCGCACTGGACTGCTTGGCCCGCAGCACCCTTGCACAGATTGTCGATGGTGCCCGTCGCCACCAGCACGCCCGCGCGTTTGTTGAGCGCGAGGCCAATCTGGGCGGCATTGGTGCCGACGACCGAAGCCGTCTTGGGCTGCTGGCCGGCATCGAGTACGCGCACAAAGGTGCGACCGGCATAGAACTGCTTGTAATAGTCGACAACGTCCTCAAGAGCCAAGGAGTCGATGGCCTGCGGCGCGAGCGGCATCGTCACCGTGGAGAGCAGACCACGCTTGAGCGGTGCCAGGTGCGGGGTAAAGACGACGCGATCTGTTAGACCAAGGATTTGCTCGATTTCGGGCGTGTGACGATGCTTGCCCACGCCGTAGGCCTCCAAATTCTCGTCGGCGCTGCAAAAATGCGTACGAGCGTTGCAGGACTTGCCGGCACCCGTCACACCGCTGATGGCATCGACAATCACGGGACCGTTCTCGGCCACCCAGCCCGCACGCACGGCAGGAGCGGCAGCAAGGCTCGTTGCGGTGGGATAGCAGCCGGCGCAGGCGACCAGCACGGGTTTGCCGTCGGCATGATCGGATACAGCGGTCTCCAAATCCTGGGAGAACAGCTCGGGCAGACCGAAGGCGCGGGTCTTGAGCAACTCGGGGCTCGTGTGCTCGGCGGCATACCAGGCCTCAAAGGTGGCCGGATCGCTCAGGCGATAGTCGGCCGAGAGGTCAATGCAGGAGACTCCCGCGGCAAGCAGGGCGGGCACCTGAGCCATGGCAGCCGTGTGCGGCACGGCCAAAAATACCGCGTCACAGTTCTTGAGCTCGGGGGCATCATGCGTCGTGAAGACAAGATCGCTCACACCAGCAAAGCTCGGGTACACCGCAGACAACGGCTGGCCGGCATCGGCGTTGGACGTAATGGCGACAAGTTCAAACTCGGGATGACCGAGCACGAGGCGAATGAGCTCGGCTCCGGCATATCCAGCCGCGCCGACGATTCCAACCTTCAAAGACATATCAGACTCCTTGTCTGCGATTTATGCACCGATGCGCATTTCGCAGCGGTCGTTATGAAGTGGGTTGAAACTTTAGCACCAAAAGATGCATTAACACGTAAATGGTTTACATATTCATGCATTGAAACATTCCCGACACATTCGCTTGAAGGAATTGACAAATGGAGCGGGCCCCGTATTGACCGGCGCTCCTAACGGCGCCGGGCAATACGGGGCCCGCCCATGCGAAAACCAAGTTGTTAGGATGAGCCAGCTGGCTAGAGCTCGACCGGCACCCATTCGTCGTGATTGCAGATAAAAGCCTCGGGATCCTCGACGCTAAAGAAGACGAGCGTGGGGTCGTTAGGCCCCTCATAGTGCTCGCCCAGGCGCTCTAGATGCTTCCACCCGGCTTCGCGCATTTCGCTCGAAGCCCGGTCATCCAAGCCGGCACGCCCGCGCAAGATGAGCCAGCCATGGCCCGGCCACCAACTCGTGGCCTCAAAGCGCTGATTTTGCAGCAGCTCTTGCCAGACGTCTTTGGTGCGCGCCGTCACAAACCACAGCTTGCCATCCTGGATCTGTGCAAACGAAAACGGACGCACATGAGGCTGTCCGTCAACGCTCGTCGCCAAATACCATGCCGGCACCGACGTCAGATACTCCAACACCGTATTCAATCCGTCCATGTGTCCTCCTGGCGCTAGCTAATTCGGAACGGGTAGTTAATTTGAGACGCGCTAGAGCCCCAGGCGCTCCTCGCTGCCGTCGATATCGCAGAACCGCGCGGCGATGTTGCGGACCGAGAAGAACGCAAGGCGGCCGTCGTTAACGCTCTCGTGTTCCTCGCCAATGCCCACCATGTGCTTAAAACCCGCTTGACGCACCTTGTCGCTCGCAACTGCGTCGTCCTCAAGTGCGGCTTCGCCGGTCAATACGATCCAACATTCCCCCGGCTTCCAGCCCGAGAGCTCAAACTTGGGATTCGCACTCAGCTCCGCCCACACGTCCTTGTCGCGCGACGTGCAAAACCACAACTTACCGTCATCGACCATGGCAAACGAAAACGGCCTCACGCGAGGCTGATGCCCGTCGGCCACATCGGTCGTGGCCAGATACCACGCCGGAATGCGCCTGAGATATGAACAGGCGCGCTCAAGCTGAGCCGTGCGGTCGTTGTCGGTCATAGGGACCCCTTTCTTGCGCTCGAATCGCGCCTAAACAAGTTGAAGATTGATGACGATGACGCAGATGAGCAGCAACGCCGTCACCACCACAGCCAGCGCATCCCCGCGGCGAAATGCAAGCGCATGCAGACGTGTGCGTCCCTGTTCGCCGTGATAGCAACGGGCATCCATGGCGGCCGAAAGCGTCTCGGCATGGCGGAACACGCCCGTGAACAGCGGAATCGCCACACTGCCGAGCATACGCACGCCGCCGAGCGGGCCTCCCGTCACGCGCGCACCGCGGCTCGCCTGCGCATCGGCCGTCTGTTTCATCTCAGTGGCAAACTGCGGCATAAAGCGCAGCGCGATACCCATGATCATGCCGAGCTCATGCGCAGGGAGCCCCACGCGCGCAAACGGTGCGAGCAGACGCTCAAAGCCCGCGGTGAGGTCGAGCGTGGGCGTGGTGAGCGTAATGGCGCTCATGCCGGCCATCATCAAGCTCAGGCGGCACGCCATAAAGGCGGCGGAATGCAGCGAACCCTCGCTTATCCGCAAAAAGCCAAGCTGCCACAGAATGCGCCCACTCTGGTCGGAAAACAGGTTGAGCACTGCGACCACCACGACAATCGCCAGCAATGGTGCCATCGATGATAGGACCCGGCGCAACGGCACCCGGGACACGGTATAGATCAGGACAACGAAGATTGCGACCGGGGCCAGTCCGCGGAAGCTGCTGACTGTGAGCGTCGTGATCAGAAACACAAAGCCCAAGAGCAACTTAGTTCGCGGGTCCAGGCGGTGGATCGCACTATCGCCGGGATAGTAGCTGCCAAACGAAAACGCCTCCATTAGCAGCCCTCCTCTCGCGCGACCGTCTTGGATTTAGCAATGTCCGCGACGTTAGAAGGACCGCCCGAGCGACCGATTAGCAGGTCCGCCAACTCGTCTGCCAGCGACTCAACCGTATAGAGGCCGTCAAAGCGCAGCGGCACGCCTGCCTTCGCAAGCGCCAGCGCCATGCGCTGGGCAGCGGGAACACCCAAGCCGATTGATTTAAGCTCATCCGCATGCGCAAAAACCTGAGCGGGCGTGCCCTCGGCAAACACCGCGCCTTCGTTCATTACAACGATGCGGTCACAGCAATTGGCCAGGTCATCCATACTATGTGAAACCATGACAACGGTCAGGCCATCGAGGTGAAGTCGATCGATAAGCTCAAGGAAATCCCTGCGCGCCGCCGGATCGAGCCCCGCCATGGGCTCATCGAGCACCAGGACTTCGGGCTCCATGGCGAGCACGCCGGCGAATGCCACACGCCGTTGCTGACCGCCCGAAAGCTCAAAGGGACTCTTGTCGCCTATCGCGGCGAGGTCGAGGCCCACGCGCGTAAGCGATGATGCGACACGGCGCGCAACCTCGTCTTGCGGCAGACCAAGGTTGCGCGGGCCAAACGCCACGTCCTGCGCCACGGTCTCAGCAAATAGCTGGCGCTCGGGATATTGAAACACCACGCCGACCTTGGCCTTAACCGCGGCGACGTCTTTCTTGTTTGACAGATCGAGCCCCAGCGCGCAAACGCTTCCCTCCTGGGGGCGAATCAAACCGTTGAGATGCTGGACCAGCGTCGACTTACCCGAACCGGTATGACCTGCCAAGCCCAGGAACTCGCCGCGACGCACCGTCAGCGATACATCATGCAGTGCCCACGGGCTGCTGGGGTCGTTTCCCCAGAGAGCCTGTTTGTTCGATTTGCCCGCAGTGGCCGAGCGCTTATGCCAGCGGCGGCGCTCGCGCGGACTGAGCGAATAACTGTACGAAACACGGGCTAGCTCGATGACGGGCTCCGACGCGTTGTCCTCGTTGTCTACCGGAACAGTGCCGTCAGCGATTTCCAACTGGGATACGGAAGACTGCCCCGCGATGTCTGCCCCACTTCGCTCGGCATAAGCCTGCGCAATCTCGGCGACCATATCCGCCTCACGCACCTGCGCGCAAACGGGCACGCCCTTCGCACGAAGCGCCATGCCCAAACGGCACGACTCCGGCATATCAAGGTTGAGCTGCGCGAGTTCGTCCGCCTGCGTCAAGATCTCCTCGGGCGTGCCCAACATGGCAACGCGGCCCGCTTGGAAGACAGCAACGCGATCGGCCTCAGCGGCCTCTTCCATAAAGTGCGTAATCATCACGATGGTCATTCCGCGTTCGTGCAGCGCGTGACAGGCCTTCATAAGGCCCTTGCGCCCGCGCGGATCGAGCATCGAGGAGGCCTCATCCAAAATGAGAACGCGCGGCTCCATGGCGAGCACGCCGGCAAGCGCCACGCGTTGCTTTTGACCACCCGAAAGCGCATGGGTCTCGTGGTGCTCAAAGCCCACCAGGCCCACGCCCTTCAGCGCCTCGCGTACGCGCTGCGCAATTTGCGCCGATGGCACGCCAAGGTTTTCGGGACCGAACGCAACGTCATCTTCGACAAGCGTTGCCACCAGCTGATCATCGGGATTCTGGAACACCATGCCCGCGGTCGAACGAATGTCGTAGACCAGCTCGGGGTCGGACGCATCCATGCCGTTGATGCGTACCGTGCCCGCGTCGGGCTGCAGCAGTGCATCCAGATGCTTGGCAAACGTCGACTTGCCCGACCCATTACCACCGAGGATGCAGAAAAACTCGCCGTCCTCGATATTCAGATCGACGCCGTCGAGCGCCGGTACGGCACCGTCATAGCTAAAGGAAACGCCCCGACACTCAATCATGCGCGGCCTTTGACCTGGTCCTTTTTAGGCGTGATGAGGTTGGAGACCGCTTTATACACCGCCAGTGTCA
>DBFAZJ010000203.1:0-13351 GCA_048244295.1 Collinsella sp. | reverse complement strand
GCTCGAGACAGCAATGCCAATCCTGGTCTCCCCTATGTCCAGAGCGAGCGCGACCACAGCGGCTACCTAGATTCTTAGGCGCCGAGCGCGGACTTGGCGGCCGCGAGGGCATCGGCGATACCGGCGGCGTTCTTGCCACCGGCCTGAGCCATGTTGGGACGGCCGCCACCGCGGCCGTCAACCAGGCCCGCGATCTGCTTGATAACGTTGCCGGCGTGGAAACCGGCCTTGACGGCGTCATCGGAGCCGGCGGCGAGCAGGGCCGGGGTGCCCTTCTCGGTCACGCTGGCGACGACGCAGGCAACAGGGCCGGCGACCTTCTGGTGCACGGTATCCCAGACGTTGCGCAGGTCGGCAGCCTCAAGGCCCTGGAGCTCAGCGACGACGAGCTTATAGCCGTCGAGCTCGACGGCGCCCTCGATGGCGCTGGAGATAGCGTCGGAGGAGCCACCGGTCAGCGCCTTCTTGAGCTTATTGGACGTCTCGCGCAGCTCGGCCTGCAGGTTCTCCACGCGGGCGGGAACCTCGTCCACACGGCACTTGAGCGCAGCGGCAGCGGCGTCGACGAGCGCCAGACGGTCGGCCATATAGTCGAGGGCGCCCTTAGAGGTCACAGCCTCGATACGGCGGACATTGGAGCCCGTAGAGGACTCGGAAATGATCTTGAACAGGCCAATCTCGGCGGTGTTGGCGGCATGGGTGCCACCACAGAGTTCACGGGAGAACGGCTGGTCCTCGGCGCCCACGGAGACAACGCGGACGACGTCGCCATACTTCTCGCCAAACAGGGCGACAGCACCGGCGGCCTTGGCCTCGTCGATGCCCATGACGCGGGTTACGACCGGCTTGGAAGCAAAGATCTGCTGGTTGACCAAGTCCTCGACAGCCTTTAGCTGCTCGGAAGACAGGGCCTCGAAGTGCGTGAAGTCAAAGCGCAGGTGCTCGGGCGTCACCAGCGAGCCGGCCTGGGAGACATGCTCGCCAAGGACCTGCTTAAGCGCGGCGTCGAGCAGGTGCGTGGCGGTGTGGTTGCGGCGCAGGAAGCCACGGCGCTCGACGTCGAGCGCGGCGGTCACGGTAGCACCGACGGTCAGCGTACCCTCAGCAACGTGTGCGACGTGGGCATACAGGCCGTTGTGGTTCTTGGTGTCGGAAACGGTCAGCGCAACGCCCTCGGCGGAAAGCTTGCCGGCGTCACCCTGCTGACCGCCCATCTCGGCATAGAACGGGGTGCGATCGAGCACGACCTCAACGTCCTCGCCGGCGGAAGCGGACTCGACAGACTCGCCGTTGCGCACGATGGCGACAACCTTGGCGCCATCGATCACATCGTTGTCATAGCCGTCGAACTCGGTCGCGGCGACCTTGTCGGAAAGCTCGACCCACACGTCGTTGAAGCTGCCCCAGGCATCGCCCTTGGCGTTGGCGCGAGCGCGGGCCTTCTGGTCCTCCATGCAGGCGGTGAAGCCGTCCATGTCGACGTCATGGCCAGCAGCGCCGGCAATCTCAACGGTCAGGTCGATGGGGAAACCAAAGGTGTCGTGCAGCTTAAAGGCAACGTCGCCCGGAAGGACAGCACCCTCGGCGAGCGCGGCCAGGGCCTCGTCTAGGTAAACGCGACCGTTGTCGAGCGTCGTGGAGAAACGCTCCTCCTCGGAAGCGACGATGCCCTTGACGAGCGCGACGTTCTTGAGCAGCTCGGGATAGGCCTCGCCCATCTGGGCGTTGACCTCGTCGATGAACTTGGTCAGGAAGGCACCCTCGATGCCCAGCAGGCGACCGTGGAACACGGCGCGGCGGAGCAGGCGGCGAAGGACGTACTCACGACCCTCGTTACCGGGAAGGATGCCGTCCGAGATCATAAAGTCGACAGCACGGGAGTGGTCGGCGATGATGCGCAGGGAGCGGCTGGCGCCGGAGTAATCGTCGGCGTCATAGGTCTTGCCGCTGATCTCCTCGCCCAGCTTGATGAGGTGCTGCATCAGATCGCCGTCGTAGTTGGCGGTCTTGTGCTGCATGATGGCGGCCATGCGCTCCAGGCCCATGCCCGTATCGAGGTTGCGGTGCGGCAACTCCGGCATGGAGCCGTCCTCCTGGCGGTCGTACTGGGTAAACACGAGGTTCCAGAACTCCAGGAAGCGGTCGCAGTCGCAGCCGGGCTTGCAGTCGGGGCTACCGCAACCGACCTCCTCGCCCATGTCAAAGTAGATCTCGGAGCACGGACCGCAGGGGCCGGTGGGGCCGGCGGCCCAGAAGTTGTCGTCCTCGCCCAGACGCGAGATGTGATCCTCGGCAACGCCCAGAGAGCGCCACACGTCATGGGTCTCGTCGTCCTCGGTAAAGACGGTGAAGTACAGGCGATCGAGCGGCAGCTTGAACTCCTTGGTGATGAGCTCAAAGGCCCAAGCGCAGGCCTGCTGCTTGGAGACGCCGCCAAAGGAGAAGTCGCCGAGCATCTCAAAGAAGGACAGGTGACGGCCATCCTCGCCGATGCAGTCGATGTCGTTGGTGCGGACGCACTTCTGGCAGGAGATCGCGCCGATCTCCTTCATGGTCTTCTTGCCCTGGTAGTACTCCTTAAACTGGTTCATACCGGCGTTGGCAAGCAGTAGCGAGGGGTCGTCGGGGACAAGGGACGAAGAAGGATAGAGCTTAAGACCGCGCTCCTCAAAAAAGTTGAGGAACTTAGAGCGAATCTCGGCCGTAGTCATTGACGGGTAGTCAGCACTCATAGAGGGAATCTCCTCGGTTTCACATCGAAACAGTTCAAACGTAACGATATTACCATCCCACCGCGCAAGTGCAAAAAAGAGGGCCGCCAAACAGCGACCCTCCAGCGAAAGTGCACGTTATTCAGTACTGTGCGATCCTTTGAAAAAGGACTGCTGTAGAATTACATATAAGAGTCACCCGGAAGGAGCGATCGATGAAAAGTAAACGATTTGTCCTGAATGCACTTCTGGTACTAGCACTTTTAGCGCTCTTGGCCTTCTCCTGCTGGTACGCAAACCAACCAGCATTTGGCTACGTATTGTATGCAGTAATGTCCGGCGATAAGGCTTATTACACTCTACGCGCAATTGACATTCTCTTTTTCTATGTAGCCGGCCCCTTATCAATCGCTTTGCTCGCGTTTATTGTCATTTTCAACTTCAAGAAACGTTAATAGGGCCTATTTAGAATCCGAATCGTCCATGGAGCCGTCGATGCCGGCTTTGGTATCGTCGTCCGAGTTGGAGTCATCGTCCTTGGCGAAGGGATTCTTGAAGAAGCCCGTGGCATCGGGTTGCAAACCCGAGAGCTTGATCCAAGGATTATCGAACTCGGGCTTAGGCAACGCCTGGGCCTCGGGCGCGGTCTCGTTGCCGATGAGCTCGGACTCGTAGATGAAGGTGTCATCGCCGAGCGCGTCGTAGGCGGCGACCGGGTTGCCATCGGCATCGCGGTACGGTGTGCCCTTAAACACGGCGCCGTCATAGGCCACAAGCTGGCGGCCGGTCTCATTCTCGAAGTAGTACACGAAGATACCCTTGAGGGCCGCACACAGCGGGATGGCAACAATCATACCGATGGGGCCCATGAGTGCCGAGCCAATAACGAGCGCCGTGAGGCTCATGATGGGATGCACCTGTACCGAGCTCTGCATAACCTTAGGCGAAATCACGTTATCGGTGACGTTTTGCGCGACCATCGTCACGATGAGCGTCCATAACGCCAACATGGGGCTGAACATAAAACCAAGCACTGTGGCGATTGCTGCGCTCACCCAAGGACCGACGACCGGAACCAAATGCATGATGCCGGTAAAGATAGCCATGAGCGCCGCATACGGATGGCCGATGATCATAAAACCGATAAAGGCGAGAAAACCACCGCAGATGGACGCCACGACCATACCGCGCATGTAGCCGCCGACAGAGCGAGAAAGGATGGCGACCATAAAGCGGTACGAAGTCTCCTTCTCCTGACCGATGATGGTGCAAATCTCGTGGTGAATGCGAGGGTAGTCGCAGGCCATCCAGTACGCAAGCACCAGACCAAGGAAGATCACGAACAACTGCGAGGCCGTATTGGTGATGAGCGGGAACACACCGCGGCCAAGCTCAGCAGCGATCTGAGACACATACTTCGATGCCACGGTAACAAGCGACGAAAGATTATCGTCCAAATACTCCTTGAGCGGCGTGTTGTTGAGCGTCTTGGCATGCGAGATCATCTCGTTGAGATCGCCACCCGCAACACGAAGCTGCTCGGGCAGGCGGCTCAGGACTTCCATGATCTGACCAAAGAGAATCGGCGACAAGATGCAAACGACACCGACGAGCACGGCAACAACAACAATTAGCGCGATAAGCGAACCGATGCCGCGATTCACGCCATGGTGCTCGAGCCAGTTGGTGATCGGGGACATCACAAAAGCAATGATGGAGCCGACGGCAAGGAACTCAATAACCGGTGCCAGGATGCCCATAAGGTTAAAGATGACAGCGGCGATGACAATGCAGCCGACAACAGCCCAAATGCGAAGCGTCAGAATGCGGGTGTCGCGCAGCACGCGATCGGTTTGCTGGGGGTGCTCACTCATGAACGAATCATCACTCCGTCGGGGTCGATCTTGTCCTGAATCTTCTTAAGCGTGCGGCGCAGCAGACGCGAAACCTGCACCTGAGAAATACCCAGCTTCTTGGCGATCTCGATCTGTGTCATGCCCTTCACAAAGCGCAGCTCGATCACCTCGCGCTCGCGCGGCGAGAAATCACGGATGGCTTCCTCGATCACTAGGCGGTCATCGGTAAAGTCGAGCTCGTTGTCGTCGTCGGCGTAACGGTCGAGAATCGAGGGGGCATCGTCGGAATCAGACGCACCAGGAGCCTCGATGGGCACCGAGGTATAAGCCGAAGACGATTCCATAGCCTCGAGGACCTCATCGACAGTCACATCTAGATACTCAGCGATCTCCTCAACCTTGGGCGAGCGCTGCAACTCGTTGGTAAGCTTGTCGGTAGCCTGGTTAACCTTGGCAGAAAGCTCCTGCAGGCGACGAGGCACGCGCACGCTCCAGCCCTTGTCACGGAAGTGACGCTTGATCTCGCCCAAGATGGTGGGCGTGGCAAACGTGGTGAACTCGAGTCCGCGCTCAGGGTCAAAGCGGTCGATTGCCTTGAGCAAGCCCAGATAGCCGACCTGCATGAGGTCGTCGAGCGGCTCGCCGCGATTCTTAAATTTGTTGGCAAGAAACCTTACCAGATTAATATGGGACATGACGAGCTGCTCGCGGGCGTCCGGATCACCGGTCTCCTTGTAACGACGAAACAGCTCGCGGGTTTTCTCCTTGTCCCAAGCGGTCTTACCGCTCCGGGAACGTTCGGTCATATTAGATATCCGCCTTGAGGTCGAGGGAAAGCGTCAGGGGCGCCGCAGTCTTTTCGTAGGAGTCGCACACGCTCGCCAAAATAAGCTCGGCATAAACAGCAGCCTGGTCATCCTCGTCGACAGTGGCCTGATCGCCAAAGGTAAAGGTCATGCCAACGTGAGATTCATCGACATCGAATTTGATTGAGATGTCGTCGGAATCAACAGCCGTGCAGCCAAAGATAAAGGCTTCCTCGGCAGCCATGCGGATGTCCTCGATGCGATCGACAGACATGGAACACAGGGCACCAACGTTGGCTGCCGTCATGCGCACAAGGCGAGCGAGACGAGGGTCGCCGGCAACGGTCAGCGTGATGGGGCAGGTTGCTTCGCTACTCATCGCAGGACTCCTCAGAGGTCTCGGAGGGTGTATAAGTGTAATACTGAGCCCGCTTGGATGCAAACTTCTGAGCCACATCTGCGCCATCGGCGGCCTCGTCCTCCGCCCTGCCAATCAAGACGCGCTCGGTTGGCTGCTCGGCTTCTTCGGCGGCAGCGGAAAGCTTGCGCTCGGCTTCAGCTGCAGGAGCCTTCACCTTATTGAAGAGCTTCTGCACAGCACCGGCGGCAGAGTCGGTCACGCTCGACACGGCGTTGCTGGCCTCGGCCATGCTGCCCGTAACCTCGGAAATGTCGCGAACCACGGCTTCGACCTCTACGAGATTGGAGGTAAGGGCATCAACTGCCGTCTTGCTCGACTTAAGCAGCGGCTCCATCTGGGCAAGCGCCGGCGTAAGCTCATCGACAGCGCCATCGAGCTTTGCCACCACAGGCTGAGCCTCGGCGATGGTGTTGTTGAGGTCGTTCACGGTCTTATCGAGCGAGTCGACAACATTGCGGGTCTTGCGCAGGGTAAGCGCGAGCTCAGCGATGGCCCACACGCCGGCAACGGCGAGCAGCAGCAGGGCGATTTGAATGGGACTCATACAAGCCTCCCGGAAGAATCGAAATACAGACGCTTTTCATGGTACCCCAAAGGGGACCGAACATGCCAAGAGCAGCAACGTGGGACAAAATTATCAGCAGCTACTTCGGTGCATTCCCGCTGCGGTCGCGTTCGCTTTGCTCTACGCGCCACTCTTCCCAGCCGCGCCCGGCAGGCTGCCAAAATGCACCGCGTTCTAAGCCTTCGGGCAAATAGCGCTGGTCGACCCAGCCTTCGGGATAATCGTGCGGATACTTATACACACCGTATTCATCGCTGCCCGGGCGATGGCGATCGCGCAGATAGCTCGGCACCTCGCGAAGCCCACTAGAGTGGATATCGGCCAGCGCCGCATCGATCGAAGCCTCACACGCGTTGGATTTAGGCGCCAAGCACACATAGAGTGCAGCCTGAGCCAGGTTAATACGGCACTCGGGATAGCCAATGACCTCGGCAGACTTAAACGCGGCATGCGCCACCAAAAGCGCCTGCGGATCGGCGTTGCCAACGTCCTCAGAAGCCTGAATCATAATACGGCGAGCGATAAACTTGGGATCCTCCCCCGCATCAATCATACGCGCGAGCCAATAGATCGTGGCATCGGGGTCGCTACCGCGCATAGACTTAATAAACGCACTGATAATGTCGTAGTGCATGTCGCCGTTTTTGTCGTACGAAAAGCCACGACGCGGGTTGGCAATCTTTACGTCATCCACGGTGATGGGATAACGCTCCCCCGCCGCCGGCGCCGGCGTTCCCTCGGTATCGGGACGCGTGACGGCAATCTCGCTCGCCAGCTCAAGTGTCGTCAGGGCCGAGCGTGCATCACCCGCAGCCAGCGTACAAATGGTCTTGACTGTATCCTCATCGGCCGAGAACTTACCGTTCAGACCATGCGGAGCCTCGAGCGCACGCTCGATCAGCGTGGCAATGTCCTCGTCCTTAAGGTGTTCGAGTTCCACGACTCGACCACGTGAGAGCAGCGCCGAGTTGACCTCGAAGTACGGATTCTCCGTCGTAGCGCCAATCATAATGACGGTACGGTTCTCAACGGCATGCAGCAGGGCATCCTGCTGCGACTTAGAGAAGCGGTGAATCTCATCGATGAATAGAATGGTGCGGCGGTCGTACGTATTCAGGCGCGTCTTGGCCTCGTCAATCACGCGACGCAAGTCCTTCACGGTGCCCGTCACGGCGCTGACCTCGACAAACTCGCTCTTGGTATGGTTGGCGATAATGTGGGCCAGCGTCGTCTTACCCGTACCGGCCGGCCCGTACAGTATCACGCTCGAAAGCACATCGTGCTCGATCGCGGCACGCAACCATGAGCCCTTACCGACGGCCTTTTGCTGGCCCACATACTCGTCGAGCGAATTGGGGCGCATGCGAACCGCAAGCGGCGCATTCTGAAAGGAACGCTCGCGCGTCGAAGCAGAAAAAAGGTCGTCCATAGCCATCCCGTGCATCAATCAAAAACGTTTTCCACTAACAGTATACCGAATAAATACGAACTACCGTTCGTTAATATAGGTGCGATGCGGAAACTTTAGACCCGGGAACAGCTTGCTCGTCAGCTCGCAGAAATAACCGTCCGTCATACTCGCGATATAATCCACCACGGCTTGATCCTTGTCGTCCTGCCAAGCGTAGGTGCGATCGTAGTAGGAAAGCTGCTGCTCAATGCGCGAAATATGGTGCTTAAAGATATACGAAGACTCGTCGCCTTCGTTTATATCCTGCAGGCAACGGTCGTAGAGTTTTTCGAATGCCTCGCGCAGCTCCGCCTCGGAATCGCCTTCGATACCGCCCTTGCTATAGATCTTCTCGTAGTTCTCGTGCTTGGCTCGGCGAATTTCCTCAAACAGGTCCTCGCTCATCTCGATGCGCGGCTTACCATAACTGTGCTCAACGATATCGATGGAGGCATGCGTGAGGATCCAACTGTTGTAGGCACCGCCCCGGCCATCATCAAAAGCGTCGGGCGAAAGCAGGCCCGCCGCAATGGCGTCTTGGCGATCGCGCCCAACGTAGGCAAGGATATCAGAGATGCGGACCACGCAGCCTTCGAGCGTCATGGGACGCAGATGCTCAATTGCGCTATAGCCCGTGGCAATGCAATCCTCAACCGTCTGATCGAACTGGTCAAAGGAGCCCATGTCCGAGAGCTCAAACACACGCTGCTCGTACTCGCCGTTATGGCATAGCACGCCGTCGAGCGTCTGGAGCGACACGTTGCGGCCGTATAGCGCGTCGAGCACGCGGACCGACTGCACGTTATGGAAAAAATAACGCCCCGTACGCTCATGAAAGATATCGTTGAGGAAGCGCTCGCCGGCATGGCCGAAAGGCGTGTGTCCCAAGTCGTGACCCAGGCCAATCGCCTCGATCAGATCGCAATTGAGCCCCAGGGCGCGACCGATATCGCGCGCAATGCGGGAGACAAGCTGTACGTGCAAACCGCGGCGTGAAAGATCATCATTGCTACGGAAGCTAAAGACCTGCGTTTTGCCTGCATAACGGGTGTACGCCGGAAGATGAAGTATCTTTTCGGTATCGCGCATAAACGCCGGACGCATAAGCGTGCCTTTGTCGGCGGCGCGATCAATACGACGAATGACCTGATCGTCGTTGCAACGATACGGGTTGACATGCCCCGAAGCACGATCGGCGGAAATGCGCTCGACAAGTTCGGGCGACAACGCCGAGGGAATACGGTCCATGCGCGCCTTAATGACGGCCGTTTCTTGATTAATTGCCATGGCATGCTCCTTAAGAAGGATGCGCAATCGGTTACAAAGTGCAGCCCACGACCTCGATTATGGCAAAAATCGGCACCAAAAACGGGAGCAATGGCAGAGAGCGCGATTTCGTGATGAGGCAGGAGAGGGCAAGAACCAGGAGCGCAGCGGCAAATGCCACGATGCCACCCATAGGGTCGAGCGTGCAAAGCGCGAAAAGTGCCTTAGCATCTCCCATGCCGATGCCCGGGGTTTGGCGAAGACGACGCCAGAAGGACTCAGTCAGCACGAGAGCAAGATACACGATGACGGCAAGACCTGCGTGGTCAAGCGCTGTGTTCAAACCGAGATCGAACCAAACACCCGCTAACGCCGCCACCGCACACGCGCTGGCAAGCGAATTCGGGAACCGCCGATCACGAGCATCGATAACGGCGCCAGCAATAGCAAACAACCAAAACGGGATATAGACCATCGAACGCCTCCTCGAGTTACATCGCAAAAACAAAAACCACCACACAGGTGCCTGTCCCCTTTGTGGTGGTTTTGGTGGTGATTATTTGGCGCCTTGCATGACCTCGTCAAGGGTGACGTTGACGGCGTGCTGCGTCGGCACCCAGTCGACCTTCAGGAACAGCGCAGCCACCGTGATGGGGATATAGCTGAACATAAAGATCGGGAAGGTAAACAGGTTAGTCACCAGACGCCACTTTTGCGCGCAGTGAATGTGCTTGTACTCAAAGATAGTCGTGAGCAGCGCCAGGATAAAGAACGTCTGATACATCATGGCGAAGGTCATAATGAGCGAAGCGGCGCACGCCTGCATCTCGACTTCGGTTGCCAAGAAACCGTGCGAGAGCCCCCCCACGATGAGGAAGGTCGCGTTGGCGAGCATGGAGATCAGCGAAAGCAGCATACCCGGCGCGATCGTCATAAACATGTCGTAGGCGGCAAAGCGATGATAGCGGAAGGTCGATTTGACCAGGTGCTTACCGTAGGTAAAAAACACCTGGTAGAAGCCCTTGGTCCAGCGCATGCGCTGTTTCCAGGATGCTTTGAACGTCACGGGTTGCTCGTCAAAGAACTCCGCCGGCGCATAGCCAATGCGAATGCCGTGAATGGCGCAGAACGTGGTGAACTGAATATCCTCGGTCAGCGTATGGAACTGCCAACCGTGCATGCCCTCGATAACGCTGGCGGAGATGAGGTAGCCCGAACCCGAGACAGCGCAAGAAGTCTTGCAGATGTTGCGCGCGTTGTTGAGAAAGCGCGCCTCGCGCAGGTACCAAGTAGCATTAGCTGCCGAGATCCACGAGCTGCCAAAATTCTTGGAGTTGCGATAGCTCGTGACCACATGGAAGCCCTGGTCAAAGGCATCGTTCATCTTGGACACGTAATCGCGGGAGATAACGTTGTCGGCATCGAAGATAAAGTAGCCCTCAAACGTGTCGGGATACTCGTTAAGGATGCGATCAAAACCAAAGTCCATGACCCAGCTCTTACCCTTACGGGCAAGATCATTGCGTTCGTAAACAATGGCACCTGCCTCGCGCGCGAGCTGCGCGGTGTTGTCGGTGCAGGCGTCGGCAACGACAAAGACCTCGATAAGCTCGGACGGATAATCCTGATCTTTGATGGAGCGAACGAGGTTGGCGATCACGGCCTCCTCGTTATGCGCCGCGATAAAGAAAGCATAGCGATGGAGTTTTTTGGCCTTGGGAGGCGCGACCTCGCCACGAAGAGCGCCAATGACAAAGAAGACCACCTGGTACAGAAAGCAGACCGTGAGCAGCGTGACAACAATCTGGTTGAAGATCACGATGGGTGTGTTGGTTTGTAAAAAGGCGAGCATGCAGGCCCCCAGCAACGCGTTACGTAAACAACCGTATATCTTACCGCAGGCTTACCGAGTTCAAGAAACCACCTAATACTGGCTAGGCTTCGAGCAGACCGAGCTGCGGGACGATTTCGTCACCGGCGACAGTGCGGCCGAGCGAACGCGGGACCAGATCATCCAGAACCGCAGCAAGGTCCCACGGCAGCTCGTCACGGCACTCAATGCGCTCCCCCGTCACGGGATGGTCGAACGCCACGCGCCAAGAATGCAGGAACTGCCTGGTCAGGCCCTGGTCGGCGCGCACATCGCACTTGCCGTAGAGCGGATCGCCCACGCAGGCGTGGTTGATATGACGCATATGCACGCGAATCTGGTGCGTGCGACCGGTAAACAGATGGCACTCAACGAGCGTATAACCATCGTCAAAGCGCGTGGAATCAAAGCGCTCGAGGACCTTAAAGGTCGTAATGGCCTGACGGGCAAAGGGGTCGTCCGAAACCGCCATCTTGACGCGGTCGCGCGTCGATCGGGCAATACCGGTGTTAATGGTTCCCTCATCCATAGCGATATGACCGTGAACGAGCGTGATATAGCGACGGTCCAGCGTGCGCGTGCGAATGAGATTTTGGAGTGCACGCTGCGTGTCGTCGTCTTTTGCCGCAAGCATGAGGCCCGAGGTATCGCGATCTAAACGATGCACGATGCCGGGGCGGTCCTCACCCTGCACGGTACCCAGATGGTCAATGCCGCAGTGGTAGACCAGAGCGTTCGCAAGCGTGCCGCTCTCGTGGCCATGGGCGGGATGGCACACCAGGCCGCGCTGCTTGGAGAGCACGATGAGGTAGTCGTCCTCGTAACGGATATCGAGGGGGATGGCCTCGGGAATCACATCAGTGGGATCATGCGGCTCGGGCAGGTCGACCGAGATGCGGTCACCGGCGCGTACGGCATACTTTTTTGACAGACAGGTCTCGCCGTTAACGATTACTGCGCCGCCCTCGATCAGATGCGCGCAGGCAGAGCGCGTGGGGCAGCCGTCGTTGGCACCCAGAAAGGCGTCGAGACGCTGGCCAGAGCAATCGTCGGCAACAAGAATATGGATGTCGGCCATTAGCGCTCATTCCTTTCGCGGATCTTGCGGGCACGCTCCCCACGCTGCTTGGCTTTGCGCTTGGCGCGGGCCTCATCACGGGCATTGAGCTCAGCGGTCGCATCGACCTCGCGAGCGGCGGGACTCAAGAACATGTAACCGATAAGCGCCAGCACAACACCGACCGTAATGCCGATATCGGCGACGTTAAAGACGGGAAAGTCGATGAAGGTGGTGGCAATGAAATCGGTCACGAAGCCAAAGGCCAAACGATCGACAGCGTTGCCAACAGCACCGCCCGCAACCATCGCCATGCCCACAACCTCAAGATGGGCGAGTTGGGGTGCATGAACGAGGTACACGGCAATGGCGACAATGACCGCAAGCGCCAGCAAAGCGAACGCAACGCCATGCCCCTCGCCCATGCTAAAGGCAGCACCGATATTGCGGACAAAAATAAAGTCGATGACACCGGGGATGACGGTCACATGTAAAGCGTCGCCCACGGCACGAACCGCAAGCTTGGTCAGCTGGTCAACAAGCAGCACAACCAGCGCCACCCCACCAGCAACACCCAACCGCCAACGCAAAGGCGGCGTCATATCCGCACCACGACCCAAATCAATCCCCTACCCTAAGAACTCAAATTCCGCATAACGCAAATAACCATCTTATATTGCCACATGCAGAGCGCACGACATATCCACCAACACAAGCGAAATAACCAGCATAAAAAGAAAGCGGCATTCCGAAAAACAGAATGCCGCTTAATAGCTTTCGACTAAAAGCGCAAGTCGAAAGAAAGCCTCTAGCTCCAGCAATGGAAACGCCGCGCTATCGTCACCAACAGCGAAAATGTCCCTAAGCGAGCAAGGTGACGTGAAAGAGGAGGGAAGCGTACTTTGGTACGCGACCGACGATTGAACGTCAGATTGCCGCTTAGGGGCGTTTGCAGCGTCGGTAGGTTACGGCGTTCTACGAACGCCGTAACCTACAAAGCGTCGGCGCAGCGCTTGCAAATATGCGCGTGGCCGTTGTACTCGCCGACGGTGGTGCGATAGTTCCAGCAACGGTCGCAGCACTCGCCCTCGGCTGCCTCGATGGCAACGGAGAGTTCCTCGCCCTGGGTCAGCTCAACATCGGAAACGATGTAGAACTCGGCCAGGTCGACGGCCTTATCACCGGTCAGCAGCGCGTACATCTCGGCGGGAACGACCGCCTTGACGCGGACCTGCTGGCTCTTGGTGAAGGTACCGGCGGAGCGGGCATCCTCAAGGGCCTTGGTCACGGCGCTACGGAGCTCGAGTGAAGCCTCGAGCACGCCCTCAAACTCATTGGCCTCGTCGAAC
>DBFAZJ010000202.1:0-9522 GCA_048244295.1 Collinsella sp. | reverse complement strand
TGCAGGAGCTCGCCCAAAACGCCGGCTACATCTGCTCGTCGTGCGGCGCCGAGCTCGTGTCCGACGGCACCGTCGCCGTCACCACCTGCCCGTACTGCGTCAACTCCGCCGTGGCGCCCGGCCAGCTCTCTGGCGACTTCTCGCCCGACCTGGTGATTCCGTTTAAACTCGGACGCGACGATGTCATGACCGCGCTCAAGGAGCACTACAAGGGCAAGATCTTGCTGCCCAAGAGCTTTGTCACCGGCAACCACATCGACGAGGTCCAAGGTGTCTACGTGCCGTTTTGGCTCTACGGCGCCCGCGTTGACGGCGAAGTGTACTTTGACGCGACCAACGAGACCGTGACCGAGGAATCCGATCGCACCGTCACGACCACCGACCACTACGATGCCTGTCGCAAGGGCAATATCTCGTTTAAGCGCGTGCCCGTCGACGGATCGTCCAAGATGCCCGACGGCCACATGGACGCCATCGAGCCGTTTGACTACGACGCACTGCGTCCGTTCTCAGTCGCATATATGCCCGGCTACATCGCCAACCGTTACGACGAGGACTGCGAGACCTGCAAGGCGCGTGCCGAGCGCCGTATGGAAGAAAGCACGATCTCGGCCCTGCGCGAGACCGTCGTCGACGAATACGACGATGCCACGGTCGAAAGCAAGCAGCTCGACTACACCTGGGAAGACAGCGACTACGCCCTGTTCCCCGTCTGGATGCTCTCCACCTCGTGGAACGGCAAGGGCTACCTGTTTGCCATGAACGGCCAGACCGGCCGTATGGTCGGCGAGCTTCCTTGCTCCAAGCCCAAGCTCGCTATCGCCTCGGTGCTGTTCTTTGTGATCGGATTTGTCCTCTCCCAGATCCTCTTCATGGGTGAGAACGCCTTCGATCCGGATTACCTCACCTTTGATATCGAGGGCATCCTCATCAATATCATCGCGCCGCTGATCATCGTGATTATCGGAGACGTGCTACTGGTAGGCCAGCTCAAGACGGCCAACGAAGCAACCTGTGCCGATGAGTACTGTGGCGAGCTCGACCTGACCGAGAAGCACGACACCTTCAGCCACACCGAGACCACCGTTGTCATGAAAGACGACAAGGACGATTAGTCATTCTGACCAATAACCACCCGGCCTTTGACGAGAAAGGAAGATCACCATGGGACTCTAGAGAGCTGGATTGGGAGCTGCCGGCGGCGTCATGGCCGACCAGTGGAAGGAATTTATCTACTGCGAATCGATGCCTGCTGACGTCTTGGCCTGCAAGGGCAGCAAACGCACCGGTGGCCGCAGCTCCAACACGCGCGGCGAGGACAACGTCATCTCCAACGGCTCCGTCATCGCCGTCAACGACGGCCAGGGCATGCTCGTGGTGCAAAACGGCAAGATCATCGAGGTTGCGCTGGAGCCTGGCGAGTTTGTCTTTGACACCGGCAGCGAGCCGAGCGTCTTTAGCGGCAATCTGGGCGACTCCATCAAGGAAACGTTCGCCAATATCGGCAGCCGTTTTACCTTTGGCGGCGATGCAGGCAAGGACCAGCGCGTCTACTTCATCAACACCAAGGAGATCATCGGCAACAAGTACGGCACCGCCTCGCCCGTGCCCTTCCGCGTGGTCGATAACAACATTGGCCTGGACGTCGACATCTCCGTGCGCTGCAACGGCGAGTATTCGTACCGTATCACCAACCCGCTGCTGTTCTACACCAATGTGTGCGGCAACGTGACCGATAGCTACACGCGCGATAAGATCGACAGCCAGCTTAAGTCCGAGCTGCTCACCGCCCTGCAACCCGCCTTTGCCAAGATCTCGGAGATGGGCATTCGTTACAGCGCCATCCCCGGTCACACCGCCGAGCTCGCCCGCGCGCTCAACGAGGTCCTCTCGGCCGACTGGCGCGATCTGCGCGGTGTCGAGATCGTGAGCTTTGGCGTCAACTCCATCGCCGCCTCGCAAGAAGACGAGCAGATGATCAAGGACCTGCAGAAGGCCGCGGTCATGCGTGATCCCACCATGGCGGCCGCCAACATCGCCAGCGCCCAGAGCGACGCGATGCGCGCCGCGGCGGCCAACCCCAACGGCGCGATGGCCGGCTTTATGGGCATGGGCATGGCAGGTGGCATGGGCGGCATGAATGCCAGCCAGCTGTTCGCCGCCGGCCAGGCACAGCAGCAGGCCGCCCCGCAGCCAGCTCCGGCACCCGCCCCCGCACCGGCTCCTGCCGCTGCCCCCGCGGCCGGCGCATGGACCTGCAGCTGCGGTGCCATCAATACCGGCAAGTTCTGCTCCGAGTGCGGTAGTCCCGCACCCGCCCCGGCACCGGCCAAGTGGTTCTGCCCCAACTGCGGCAGCGAAAACGGTGGCAAGTTCTGCAGCAACTACGGAACGCCCAGGCCCTAACCCCTCTATCTGGTAATTGGCGGGGAGGTCCGCCACCCCCGCATTTGCTTCTATGGGCTTTCACACAAGAAGGAGGACACCATGAAGACAACGTTCAAAAAGTCCGTACTCGCATTTCTGACATGCGCCCTGGCGCTCGCCTTTGCCCTGACGGGCTGCAGCGGCGGCGGCAAAGACCCCAAGGCCAACTTCGTCGGCAGCTGGCAGTACTCGGGTGGAACCTTGGATGGCGAAGAGCTCACCGATGAGTACATGGATATGCTCGAAGAGTGGGGCGTCAACTGCATCCTGATCCTCGATGAGGACGGCACAGGCACCCTCGACCTGTTCCTTGAGGTTGTCGACCTTAAGTGGGAGGCCAAGGACGCCACCACCGCAACCGTCACCGCCGAAGATGAATCGCACGATCTGAAGCTCAAGGACGACAAGCTCGTCCTGGAGGTGGACGGCGACAAGTTTATCTTCACCAAGTCCGACAAGGACCTGTCCGGTACGGTGAAGAAGGATCGCGAGGCGGCCGAGAAGGAAGATGAGATCGATGAGGCCGTCGAAGACGACGATGTCCAGAGCGTCGAAATCTCCCCCGCCGTCACCGTCGCCGATGACGATCTGTGCACCATCACCATCACCGAGAAGTTCAAGGACGACTGGGGCGACATCGGCTTTGTCGTCAACATCACCAACAAGAGCGACAAGGACCTGACCTTCTACGCTCCTTCCGGCAAGACCAACGTCAACGGCACCATGAAGGAACCCTGGTTCTCGGCTCACCTGATGCCCGGCACCAACGCCACCGAGGAATTCACGTTCTCGAACGGCGAGCTTGACAGCCTTGACGACCTGGTCAATACGACCATCGGCATCGACGCCTACCTAACCGATTCCTACGAGGACGTCGCCTCTTACAGCGCAACCATCGCGTAACGGCAGACACCGATAGCCGCGGATTGGCGGACACATCCGCGCACATGTCAGGCGGGACCGCAGGAGATAATCCTTCGGCCCCGCCGCTTTATGCCGACAGCACTGCCCATACAAGCAGGCCGCCCGCCGTTTTTAGATGCGAAACGGCGGGCGGCCTATCTTTGGCGTTGGAGCGCGGGCGGCGCACCGACTACGGGCGCTCCATATTGGGGACGATACTGCCTTCGGTCACCGCATGCACGGCAAGACGCATGATGTTGTCGTAGCCAGTCTTGCTCAGGATCTCCGAAATGCGGCGCTTGATGGTGCCCTCGCTCATAAACAGCTCGGCCGCGATCTCGCGACGACTTTTGCCCTCGCAGGCAAGGCGCAAAATCGATAGCTCGACATCGTCGAGGGCCGCCGTGCCCGAAAAAATGCTCTCGGGCGGCTTGGGAAACGTGCAATAGCCCGCCAGCGTGGAGCGCATCACAGCGAACAGCTCGTCGATACCGACGTTCTTGTACACAAAGCTATCGACGCCCGCCTCGCGAGCCTGATCGACAAAGGTGATCTCGGGCATGCCCGTCATGATAATGATGCGACACTCGGGCAGCTGCTCCTTGATGCGCGCCGCCGCCACGATGCCGTTTGAATCGTGTTCGGTGCACACGTCCATCAGTATCATGTCCGGGCGCTCCCTGAGTGCGACGCCCAAGGCCTCGGAGGCATCGGCAATCGCGGCGACGACGGTCATATCGGGCTGGTCACCAACGGAGCGTGCCAGGCTCTCGCGCAGAATGGCCTGGTCTTCGACTATAAGGACGCGGATCATGAGCTTCTCCTTTGGGACGTGTCGTTGGCGTTAAGCGGAATGGACACCGCAAGCGTAAAGGGCGGGGCGGCGTGGACCTCTAGGCTGCCACCCAGATCTTGTGCGACATGCCTCATACCTGGGACACCCGTTCCCTCGCGATACGATACGGGGGCCGGGAACCCGTCGTTAGAAATCGTCATGCACGCGACGGCTCCAGCATCCGCCCCCTCCTGCCACAGACGCACGTGGACCCGATGTGCCTGCGCATGCTTGGTGGCATTGGTCGAGGCCTCGCGGATAATCTGCAAAAATGCGGCGGCGACACGCGCGTCCTCGGGCAGCACACCCTCAACATCGATCTGCACACTCACCAGGCCAAAAGCATGGACGATATCACCCAGCTGCTCTGCAGGCTCGCTGGCACCGCCACTGCGCAAATCGGCGGCGATTGAGCGCAGCAACGGGTCAATCTGCTCGAGCGATTCATCGTCCAGACGTCCCTCCTCCAAATAGCGATGAAGAATGGACAGGCGCTGCCCGATCACGTCGTGCACGCGGGCACGCATACGTAGGCAGGCCGCATTGTCGGCAACCTTTTTAACTTCTTCGATCTGGGCCTGGAGCTCTTGGCCCGCAAGCTCAAGCAGGTGGTTGGCTTGCGCCAGGCGGTCGTAGGCGTGTGCGTATTCCGTCACGTCCAGGCCGACGACGCGCTCGAACGGACGGCCCGAGACCGTAACGGAGTCACGCACGAACAGACGAATCTCGGAAGGAGAGATCTCGACCACGGCGCGATCCCTACCAAAGCGATCAAGGTCGATATGGGCGCGATTAGTGCTGCTTTCGGGCATTTGCATGCTAAGTTTGCGCAGGTCGTTCCACGTGCTGCTCATGTCGCCCAGATCGGTGGGCATATGGAGCTCTACGAGGTTTTTGCGCATGCAGCGGTTCATGAGCAGCGGACGGCCCCTCGGGTCTAGATACAGGATGCCCACGGGAATCACGTTGATGGTCTCGATCGTCGAGAACATGGTGATATCCTCCTGGCGGTTACGGACGTCCATCAAGAGCGCCGCGATGGAGCGGAACAGGAAGAATGCCCCCTCCGTGATAAGGACAACGGTCCACGCCGAGCCCATGGCAAAAACCACCGGTGGTGTAACGGCGACAACAAGCAACAGTTCGGCCAGCATGACGAGGCGACGATAGTGCACCATAAGTACCACGCCATAGGCAAAGATTGCGGCATTGAGCCACAACGCTCCGCCCATTGCCCTGGCGCAAACGTCAAGCGGCGCCACCAGATACGAGCCAGACGACGCGAATAAGATGAGCGCCGAAACCACCAGGTGAAGCACAAGGCTCGCCTCGTAGGCGCAAATCACCTTACGGTTATAGGGCGAGCGGCGCGATGCGATGAGCGGGACGTGGATCGTCTGCAGACACGCAGCCAGGGCAAAGACAACATCGAGCGCAACGATTTGGGGAAGAATGAGCGAAATCTGCATCGTCACTCACCCGCCCTCGGCATCAAGACAATCATGTGCAGCTGGCCGGGCTCGCCCTCAAGGCGGTATGCCACGTTGCGCCCTTGCAGAGCGCTTTCGAGCTCTTGCGCAGCGAGCGTCTGCGAAAGATCTTCATCATCGTTGGAAAAAAGCGTGGCGCGCAGCTCGACACTGCATCGGTCATGGTCGCCCAAGTGATACATAAGCGCCGGATGGTCGGTGGTGTAGGCAAAAAACGCAAAGTCATACACGCAGTCGTACAGGGCGCTTACCGTACTGGCGTGCAACGGGCGCCGTATGGCGATAATCGAGGCGCAATCGACATCGATCGTGCGCAGGTCACTTGCGAGCTCGTTGGCGATGAGCTGAATGCGGTCGCGATCAAAACCGCTCTCCCCGTGCTGTGCCAACGTGAGCGACCCCTTGCGCTTGCAATAGGCGACGAGCATCTTGGCGCGCTGCAGCATGCGGTAACGCTCGTGCGAAGACGCTTCGTCGGTCAACGGTGGCAACGAGCCCAGCAGGTCGTACATCTCTTCGAGCGCGCGGGCAAGCGCCTGGTCCACGTCTTGGACCAGCAAGGTCTCGGCCTCTTGATCTGCCAAATGCGCCTTAAGGTCGTAGTCGGCGGCGAGCAGCTCGTTTTGACGCTGCAGCTCCATTCGACGATGTGCCAGCTCACGGTTAAGCTCGTTGAGCTCCGACACGTCTTGGGCAAGCAGCGCCGATCCACCCAGCAGCGGAAAGGCACGGTACATCACATTGGGATCGGACGCCACGGCAAAGGCATGGGCGCGGCCGTGCTCCTGGGTCCGCAACTCCTCGCGCACGCCTACCGGCATTGGCTTTGACACCGGCGTGGCATAGACTTCCTGCAGGTCGCGCGTTAGAACTTTGAGGTCAAGCGGCAAGGTGTCGAAAATGCCGGCGATGTCGTGATACGACGGAATGACACCGCAATCGAGACAGATTTCCATCGCCACCACGCACAGGACGCAATAGACGAGCGAAAAGTTGAGCCTCCATGCCCAGGGCACGCGCAACGCATACGAGACGGCAAAGAATGCGCCACCCAGCAGTACGAGCGCCGCCGTGCCCGAGAAACGCTGGATGCGAAAGGACGAGGACCGACCAACCAGGATAAAAAAGGCCACGAAGTCAAAGGCCGTCCACACGAGGACGGCGAAATAACCCCAGCCGTACGTGTAATCGTTGCTCCAGGTGTCGCTTGTACGGTCAAAGTGGAAGACCTGCTGGTGAAAATCGTTGGTGAGCACAAATCCGATAAGCAGGATGGCCACAATCCACAGCGCAGCGCAGTAGCGGCGACCCAGACGGTGTTGCTCCAGGCCCGCAAGGCGCAGACCACACAACTGGTAGAGCAGCGGAATGAGCGTCATGGGCACGTAGTACAGGTACCACAGCACGGTGGCATAGAACGGCGTGAACGACTTGTACTTGAGAATGACTTCGATCATCCACAGGGCGCAGATGGTGGCGATGGCAACAAGGCGGCGGCGCAACACATAGTCCAAACAGCGCAGATAGACCGATACGCCCCAGATCGAAAATACAATTGCGGCGACAAGCAGCGGGAGAGAGCTCGAGTGGACGAGCGCATCCACGACCTCTTCGGACACCTCGCTATAGGCGGGCACGACGTTAGAAAGTTTGGGATCGAAGGCGAACAGCGCCGGCAAGACTGCCAAAAGCATGAGGAACATCGCGGTGATGACACCGGCGATAGCAAAGACGCGGTGGCGGTACACCTGATGTGTTATGCCAACAAGGAATCGCGGCATGGCGAAGAGCCTGCCGCCCCTGGGATCCGCCACGGGTGCGGATCGGGCGGCCGCGTTGCCGATATGTCGCTCGCGGGTACCCATAGTGCTTTTAGCGTACCGACAGATGGGTCGAAAAAGCGGGCCGCATGTCCCAAAATCCGCAGACGGCAAGGCGCCCGGCGAGCATTAACCACTCGCCGGGCGCCTTGGTTAGGAGACTCTGAAGTTAAGTGTCTCAGCTTCCTTAGGACAGGTCCTCACCATTAGAAGCGATAACCTTCTTGTACCAGTCGAAGCTCTTCTTCTTGGAGCGCTTGAGGGTACCGTTGCCGGCGTCGTCGCGATCCACATAGATAAAGCCGTAGCGCTTGGACATCTCGCCCGTGCCAGCCGAGACCAGATCGATCGGACCCCAGGTGGTGTAGCCCAGCAGGTCAACGCCGTCCTCGGTCACCGCATCGCGCATCGCGGCGATATGCTGACGCAGGTAGTCGATACGGTAGTCATCGTTGATGGAGCCATCCTCCTCGACAACATCCTTGGCGCCCAGACCGTTCTCAACCACAAACAGCGGCTTCTGATAACGGTCGTACAGGTCGTTGAGGGTGATGCGGAAGCCCAGCGGATCGATGGCCCAGCCCCACTGGCTCTCCTGCAGGTAGGGGTTCTTGGCGCCGGCGAAGGCGTTGCCCTGGGTGCGCTCGACATCGGGGTTATCGGCACCGGCGGAGCAGCGGGTGCTGTAGTAGCTAAAGCTGATGAAGTCGACGGTGTTGGCGGCCAGGATCTCGCGGTCCTCGTCGGTCATGCCCACATCGATGCCCAGACGCTGGAGCTTCTTGACGGCATAGGCCGGGTAGTAGCCACGGCTCTGAACGTCGACGAAGAAGTAATTGTCCTGATTGTCGAGTTGCGCCTGGCGCACATCGCCCGGACGGCAGCTGTAGGGGTAGTAGCTACCTGCGGCGAGCATGCAGCCGATCTTGACCTCAGGGTCGATCTCGTGAACGATTTTGGTTGCCCAAGCGCTGGCAACGAGCTCGTTGTGGGCGGCCAGGTACTCGACGGCCTCCTTGTCCTCGCCCTCCTCAAAGACCAGGCCGGCACCCATAAACGGCAGGTGCAGAATCATATTGATCTCGTTGAAGGTGAGCCAGTACTTCACCAGGCCCTTGTAGCGGGTGAAGATCGTGGTCGCGAGGTTCTTGTAGAAGTCGATGAGCTTGCGGTTGCGCCAGCCGCCGTACTCCTTGATGAGGTGAATCGGGCAGTCGAAGTGCGTGATGGTCACGAGCGGCTCGATGCCGTGCGCCTGACACTCGCGGAATACGTCCTCGTAGAAGGCCAGGCCAGCCTCGTTGGGCTCGGTCTCGTCGCCGTTGGGGAAGATGCGGGTCCACGCCAGGCTCATACGGAAGGTCTTAAAGCCCATCTCGGCAAAGAGAGCGATGTCCTCCTTGTAGTGGTGGTAGAAATCGATGCCGGTCTGCGCGGGATAGTAATAGCCGTCCTCGAAGTCGAGCATCTTGCGCTGGCCGGAGACCACCGCATAGCGCTCGGGGCCGTGCGGAGCCACGTCCACGTTGGCCAGGCCGCGGCCGTCCACGTCGTAGGCGCCCTCGCACTGGTTGGCAGCCGTTGCGCCGCCCCACAGGAAGTCATTACGGAAAGCCATGCATCAATCCTTTCGCACGCTGTTTGTCGTGGTTTCAGTATCCCTACAAACAACGCGTCGCTCAACGGCAACGACGTAGGCCGATACTTCTTTTCGCACGCAGGTGCTCGACAGCCGCCCCGTCTGACACTTTTTGATACCCGCCCGCCAATCACCACAAAGGGGACAGGCACCTTTGTGGCGGTTGGGGGCGGTTTGTCTCGATCTGTAACAGGTAGGCAGCCAAAACCGGGCCTGATGTTACAGATCGAGATTGTTCGGTCAGCTTCTGCAGTTTGTCTAAATCTGTAACAGGTAGAGACGATTTAGCCCGCTAGATGTTACAGATCGAGACAGAAGATTCTAGTCGCAGGTGATGCCGAGGTTTTGCCGACGAGGCCTACGTAACCGCCTTCGCTCAGCAATTCATTTGACTGAATAGGAAAGAAA
>DBFAZJ010000201.1:0-7717 GCA_048244295.1 Collinsella sp. | reverse complement strand
CGCGTGATGCGCTCGGCCTCATCGGTCGAGCGATCGATGCGAAAATCGAGCTCGGGCGTGACGCGCCAATCGAGCGAGCGGGCCAACAGGCTACGGATGCGGCCCTTGGCGCTGGCGAGCGCCTCCATGACCTCGTCGTAGCGGCTCGCGTCGCACGACACGTACACGCGCGCGAACGAACGGTCCACCGCGACCTCGACCGCGGTCAAGGTGACCAGGTCGAGACGCGGATCGGAAACCTCAAAGAGCAGGATATAACCGAGCTTCTCGCGAAGCTGCTCGCCCAGACGGCGGGTTGCCTGCGTTTGCTTCATAGCGCTACCCCCTACTCGGTACGGGCAACCTGGTCGATGCGGTAGCCCTCAATGGTGTCGCCAGGCTTGATGTCCTGGAAGTTCTCCAGGCCAATACCGCCCTCGGAGCCGCTCTTGAGGCTCTTGGCCTCGTCCTTGTAGTGGCGCATCGAGGCGATTTTACCGTTGAAGACCACGATGCCGTCGCGCACCAGGCGCACAGAATCGGTCGCGGCGATCTCGCCCTCTTCGACGCGGACACCGGCGGCGATACCGACCTTGGGCACCTTGAAGGTGTCCAGAACGGTCGCAGTACCCGTGGAGACCTCGACCTCGGTGGGCTTGAGCATGCCGATGCGGGCAGCATCGAGGTCCTCGAGGCACTTGTAGATGACGTCGTAGCAACGGATCTCGACGCCCTCGCGCTCGGCGGCGGAGCGGGCCTTGCCGTCGGGACGGACGCCAAAGCCGATGATGATGGCGTTGGAGGCGTCGGCCAGGACCACGTCGGTCTCGTTGATGGCACCAACGGCGGAGTGGATCGTGTTGATGCGCACCTCGGACTGATCCATCTTGTCGAGGGAGTCCTGAAGGGCCTCGATGGAACCCTGGACGTCGGCCTTGATGATCAGGTTGAGCTCCTTGACCTCGGCGTCGGCGATAGTCTCGAAGAGGTTCTCGAGCGTCACGTGCTTCACGCGGCTCTGCTCCTCGATACGGGCCTTGAGCGAACGCTCGTCGGCCAGCGCACGTGCCTCGCGCTCGTCCTCGAACACGCGGAACTCATCGCCGGCGTTGGGGACGGACTGCAGGCCCAAGATCTCGACGGCGTCGGAAGGACCGGCCTCGGTGACGGCGTTGCCCTTGGGGTCGAGCATGGCACGGACGCGGCCATAGGTGAGGCCGGCGACCAGCGTGTCGCCCACGCGCAGGGTGCCGCGGGTCACGAGCACTGTGGCAACCGAGCCGCGGCCCTTGTCGAGCTTGGCCTCGAGGACGTTGCCGGAGGCAAAGGTGTCCGGGTTGGCCTTGAGCTCGAGCACGTCTGCCTGGAGCAGCACGGTCTCCAGAAGGTCGTCGATACCGATCTTCTGCTTGGCCGAGATGTTGACGAACATATTCTGTCCGCCCCACTCCTCGGGGATGACGCCGTACTCGGTGAGCTCCTGACGCACGCGATCGGGGTTGGCGCCCGGCTTATCGATCTTGTTGACGGCGACGACGATGGGTACGCCGGCGGCCTTGGCGTGGTTGATCGACTCGACGGTCTGAGGCATGACGCCGTCGTCGGCGGCCACGATCAGAATGACGATGTCGGTCACCTTGGCACCACGGGCACGCATAGCCGTAAAGGTGGCGTGACCCGGGGTATCGATAAAGGTGATCTTGCGGTCGTTGATCATGACCTGCGAAGCGCCGATGGCCTGCGTAATGCCGCCCGCCTCGCCGGCAGCGACGCCGGTGTGACGGATGGCGTCGAGCAGCGACGTCTTGCCGTGGTCGACGTGGCCCATGACGGTGACGACCGGGGCGCGCGGCTTAAGGTCGGCGGGATCGTCGTAGAACGAGAAGGTGTTCTCCTCCTCGGGGGTGATGATCTTGATCTGACGGCCCAGGTCGTCGGCAACGAGCTCGACGAGGTCGTCGGACATGGACTGCGTCATGGTAAGCGGCGTGCCCAGCAGGAACAGGCGCTTGATGATGTCGTTGGCCGGAACGTCGAGCGCCTCGGCGAGCTCCTGGACGGTAACGCCCTGGGAGACCTTGATGGCGTCGAGGTCCTCGGGGTTCACGCCCTGGGCCAGCGCCTCCTCTATCTTGCGCTCCTCCTGAGCCTTGGCAGCCTCGCGCTCGCGCTTCTCCTTGCGCTTCTTGCGGCGACCGGTGGACTCGCGAGAGGCCTCCTCGACGGCGGCACGAGCCTCCTCGAGCACCTTCTCGCGGCTGTACTCCTCGGCCTCGCGAGCCATGCGGCTGTAGTGGTCCTCTTCGTTGTTGTGACCGCCCTTGCGCTTCTTGCCCTTGCCCTGCTTGTCGGGGTTGGGGAAGTCCATGCCGGCAGCGACGTTGTTGCTGGCGTTGGTGCGATGGCTGTGCGGACGGCTCTCGGAGGCGTTGCGCTCGGAGTTGTTGTCTGAGGCGTTGCGATCGTTACGACGTCCACCGCGGCGGTCGTTGTTGCCGCCACGACGGTTACCGCGCTCGGCGGCGCGCTCGGCCTTGGCCTTGTCTTCGGCGTCCTTCTTCTCCTTGAGCACGGTCTCCTGTGCGGCGATCTGGTCGAGCAGCGAACGGAAACGCGAACCGGAGTCGGAAGCGGGAACGGCGCGGCGCTGGGCCTCGCGGGCAGCCTCCTCCTTCTCGCGGGCAAGGCGCTCCTGCTCGGCCTTCTTCTTGGCCTCGGCCTCGGCGCGGGCAGCCTCCTCGGCAGCCTGGGCCGCGGCGAACTGGCGGCGCTCCTCCTCGCGTGCCTTCTCGGCGGCGATGCGCTCACGCTCGGCCTCGGCAGCGCGTGCTGCCTCCTCGGCGGCAGCGGCCTGCTCCTCGGCCTGTTTGGCGGCCTCGACTTCCTGGGCGCGGGCCTCGATCACCGAGGCGAGCTGCTTGCGGACCATGGCGACATAAGCGTCCTCCAAGGTGGAGGAAGCGGACTTAGCGGGAATCTTCATATCGGCGAGATGACCCATCAGTTCCTTGGAGGTCATGCCGAACTCTTTGGCCAGGGTGGACACACGGACTTTTGCCATATGACTTCACCTACCCTTTCTGGCACCTTGGGTGCCTAGAGACTGAACGAGCGTGGGAGACGCGCCGGGACCCGCCCGGCGCGACCGCGCGCTAGATCAGGTCCTCCGCATCATCGAAGGCGTCGGTGTCGTGGACACCGCAGAAACGGGAGCCGGGACGAGCCTGGTTGCGGCACTGGATGCCGTCCTCGGACACGAACTCGCAGCGGCGGACGTCCTCGTCCTCCTCGTCACCGATCAGGTCGGCGGCGGGCTCCTCGTGAACGGGAACGTTCTTGAGGATGTCGGCGGCAAGGGTCTCGGACTTGATGTCGATGTGCCAGCCGGTCAGGCGCGCGGCGAGGCGGGCGTTCTGGCCCTCCTTGCCGATGGCGAGGGACAGCTGGTCGTCGGGCACGATGACACCGGCGTAAGCCTTCTCCTCGTCGATGAGGACGCGGGTGACCTTGGCAGGCGAAAGGGCGTTGGCAACGTAGACGGCAGGATCGGCATCCCACAGGATGACGTCGACGCGCTCGCCACGGAGCTCGCCCACGACAGCGCGAACACGGCTGCCCTTGGGGCCGACGCAGGCGCCCACGGGATCCAGACGGTCGTCGAGCGAGTGGACGGCGACCTTGGAGCGCTGGCCGGGCTCGCGGGCGATCGACTTGATCTGGACGGTGCCCTCATAGATCTCGGGCACCTCCTGCTCAAACAGACGACGCATGAGCTCGGGGTGGGTACGGGAGATGACAATCGGCGGACGGCTGTGCTCGCCACGAACCGGCTGCAGGTTGGAGTTGGGGTCGCGAACGTCGATGATCACGGCCTTGATGTGCTGGTTGTGCAGGTAGCGCTCGCCCATCGGACGCTCGTTGCGCTCGTTCTCGTAACGACGCTGATCGAAGTGCGGCAGCTCGGCCTCGACGCCCTCGCGAATCTTGACGATCGTGAAGTCGGGCGTGGACTGCAGCACGGTACCGCTGATGAGGTCACCGATGCGGCCGGAGAACTCCTCGTAGATCTGCTCGCGGGCGGAGTTGCGCACGATGGCGTTGATCTCGGCCTTGGCGTGCTGGGCGGCGATGCGGCTCGTGTTCTTGGGGGTAACGTCGATCTCCTCGAACTCGGTGAAGTTGCCCTCCTCGTCCATGGAATCGTCAATCGGCTCCAGACGGTAGACGTAGATCTTGCCGGTG
Source organism: Collinsella sp. (assembly GCA_048244295.1). Lineage (GTDB taxonomy): Bacteria > Actinomycetota > Coriobacteriia > Coriobacteriales > Coriobacteriaceae > Collinsella. The sequence continues at coordinate 3,496 of DBFAZJ010000201.1, read as the reverse complement.
GTGCGGTCGATGGTCACCTTGGCGCCCCACTCAAGATGCAGGATCTCGGCATAGCTCTTGGCGAGCGACTGCTCCAGGCGGTCGATCAGGTAGAGCTGGTCGATGTGCTTCTCCTGGCAAAGCTCCATCAGGGCGGACATCATGTCGGATGCTGCCATCTTACTTTCCTTCCTTCGCGGGCTTGAAGTCGTAGGTGGGCTTCAACTTGCACTTTTTAACATCAGAGAAATCGAGGGTAACGGACTCGCCGTCCTCGAGCTCGAGGGTCACGTTCGCCTCGGTGGCGGCGGCAATCTTGCCGGCGTACTTGCGACGGCCCTCGGTGGCGGTGGAGGTGAGCTCGCAGTTCTCGCCCACAAAGCGGGCAAAGTCGCACGGGCGGCGCAGCGGGCGCGCCATACCCGGGCTCGACACCTCGAGCGTATAGCTCGAAGAGATGGGGTCGAGCTCCTCAATCACATCGCCGACCCACTTGGTGTTGGCCGTGACGTCGTTGAGCGAAAGACTCTGACCCTCGGCACCCTCGATACGCACGCGCACGCAGGGGGCCTTGGTGGCACCCACGAGCTCGACGTCGACGATGTCGATATCGTGCTGGGGAGCGACGGCCTCGAGCGCGTCGATAATCGCCTGCTCGGTCTTGGTCTTGACCATTGCGGCACCTCCATCCATACAAAAAAGAAGCGGGGCCGAAACCCCACTTCTTTCAATTACAACTTCATTTGCAAGCAAACTATACCAATAGCTGCGGAAACGTGCAAGCACAGTACGAACCTGCAGGTCAGCGTGCGCACAGCTTCTCCACAAGAATAGGACAATTGACCGCAGACATCAGGGCAGGTACATGAAAAACGAGGGACGACCCAACCGGATCGCCCCTCGTCTTTTATGCGTCAGTTAAGCGCGCAATGCTTACTTGACCACCAGGTTGACCAGCTTGCCGGGCACGCAGATGGCCTTGACGACCGTCTTGCCCTCAAGCCACTTGGCGACGGCTTCCTCGGCGGCAGCCTGCATATCCTCATTGGAGGCATCACGGGCGACGTCGACGCGGCCGCGGACCTTGCCGAGCACTTGCACGACGATCTGCACCGTGTCCTCGATGGACTCGGCCAGGTCGAACTCGGGCCAGGCGGCGGTGTAGGCGTTGCCCTCGCAGCCGAGTGCCTCGTGCCACAGCTCGTCGGCCCAGAACGGGCAGATGGGGGCGAGGACGCTCACGATATCCTTGGCCACGCCGTAGCACAGCGCCTTGTCGCGGGCGGTACCCTCGGTAGCGTTGAGGTAGGCGCTCGCCGCGTTGACGAGCTCCATGACGGCCGAGATCGCGGTGTTGAACTGGCCGCGATCGAAGTCCTCGGTGCACTTGGCGATAGTGCGGTGACGCTCGCGGTAGAGCTTCATCGCGGTCTCGTCGAGCGCGGACTTGTCGAAGGCCACGTTGGCGTCACCCGACTGGACGAGCTGCCACACGATACGCCAGGCGCGTTTAATGAAGCGGTTGGCGCCCTCAACGGCCTTGGGATCCCAGTCGAAGTCCTTCTCGGGCGGGGCGATAAACAGGATCGCCAAACGCATGGTGTCGGCGCCGTAGGGCTCGATGACCGAGCTCGGGGGCACGACGTTGCCCTTGGACTTGGACATGGTGTCGCCGTTCTCGTCCTTGACCATGCCCTGGCACAGCAGGTTGGTGAAGGGCTCGTCAACGCTCAGCAGGCCCAGGTCGCGCAGTGCCTTGGTAAAGAAGCGACTGTAGAGCAGGTGCAAAATGGCGTGCTCGATGCCGCCGATGTAGTTATCGACGGGCATCCAGCGATCGGCGGCCTCGCGGGAGAAGGGCAGCTCGGTGTTGTGCGGATCGGTATAGCGCAGGTAATACCAGCTGGAGCAGGTAAAGGTGTCCATGGTATCGGTCTCGCGCTTGGCTGGGCGACCGCAGACCGGGCAGGTGGTCTCGTAGAACTCCTTGCACTCGGCGAGGGTCTCGCCGGCGCCCAAGTCCAGGTTCTCGGGCAGCGTCACCGGCAGCTGATCCTCGGGCACGGGCACGATGCCGCAGTGCTCGCAGTGAATGGCCGGGATGGGGTTGCCCCAATAACGCTGGCGGCTGATGAGCCAGTCGCGCAGACGGAACTCGACCTTGCGACGGCCGCAGCCCATGGCCTCGAGGTCGGCCACGATCGCAGCCTCGCCCTCGGAGTGCTTGCCGCCGCGCATTCCGGTGTACTTGCCAGACTGGACGAGCGTGCCCTCGGCAGCGTGGGCGCAATCCCAGTCGACGGTCTCGGCATGGAAGGTATCGATGGTCTCGCCGCTGGCCTCGACGGCAGCTCGATCGTCATCGTCCAGGATGATCGGCACAATAGGCAGGTCATACTTGCGGGCAAACTCAAAGTCGCGCTGGTCGCCGCAGGGAACGGCCATGACGGCGCCGGTGCCGTAGTCGGCAACGACATAATCGGCAACCCACACGGGGACCTTCTCGCCGTTGACGGGGTTCACCACGTAGCGACCGGTAAAGGCACCGTGCTTCTCGAGGGTGCCCTGGGCACGCTCCACGGCAGAGATATGCTTGGAGTCCTCGACGATCTTGGTGACGGCCTCCTCGTACTCCGTGCCCTCGACGAGCTCGTGCAGGCGCGCGTACTCGGGAGCCAGGACAAAGAAGGAGACACCGAAGAGCGTGTCGGCACGCGTGGTGAAGACGGTGATCTTGCCCTCGTCGCCCTCGATGGGCTCGCCATCCTGGTCGCACAGGGTAAAGTCGACCTCGGCGCCCTCGGAGCGACCGATCCAGTTGGCCTGCATCTGCTTGACGCGCTCGGGCCAGCCGGGGAGCTTCTCCAAGTCGTCGAGCAGCTCCTGAGAGTACTCGGTAATCTTGTAGTACCACTGCTCAAGGTCGCGCTTCTCGGGCTCGGTGCCGCAGCGCCAGCACTTGCCCTCGGTAACCTGCTCGTTGGCCAGAACGGTCTTACAAGTGGGGCACCAGTTGACCGGGTTCTTCTTGCGATAGACCAGGCCCTTTTCCCACATCTTCTCAAAGATCCACTGACCCCAGCGGTAGTAGTCGGGGCTGCAAGTCTTGACCATGCGATCCAGATCGTAGGAGAAGCCCATGCGCTTCATCGTGGCGAGCGCCTGGTCCATGTTCTTATACGTCCAGGCGGCAGCCTGCGTGTTGTGCTTGATGGCGGCGTTCTCGGCGGGCAGGCCAAAGGCGTCAAAGCCGATGGGATGCAGCACGTCGTAGCCGCGCATGCGGGCCTGACGGGCCATGGCATCGCCGATGGTATAGTTGCGCGCGTGGCCCATATGCAGGTCGCCCGACGGATACGGGAACATCTCGAGCACATACTTCTTGGGCTTGCTGTCGTCGGTGTCGACGGCAAAGAGGTTGGAGTCCTCCCAGGCCTTCATCCACTTGGACTCAATGGCCTGCGCGTCGTAGGCAGGGATCTCGTCCTTATGATCTGTGCAATCGCACATATCAGCT
>DBFAZJ010000200.1:0-7990 GCA_048244295.1 Collinsella sp. | reverse complement strand
CCCTTTTTAAAGTGCAGGGAGTACTTGTTGCCGTCGCGCCAAACCGTGACGTCCATGTATTCGGAGGCGTACTGGGTCGCGCACGAGCCTAGGCCGTTGGTACCGAGCGAGAAGTCGTAGTCGCCGCCCTGGTTGTTGTTGTATTTGCCGCCGGCGTAGAGCTCGCAAAAGACGAGCTCCCAGTTAAAGCGCTTCTCGGAGGGGTTCCAGTCGAGCGGGCAGCCGCGGCCATTGTCCTCTACCTGAATGGAACCATCGCGAAAGGCGGTAAGGGTGATGAGCTTGCCGTAGCCCTGGCGCGCCTCGTCAACGGCGTTGGACAGGATCTCGAAGGCAGCGTGTGCACAGCCATCGAGTCCGTCCGAGCCAAAGATGACGGCGGGGCGCAGGCGTACGCGCTCCTCGTCCTTGAGCTGGCGGATACTGTCGTTACCATAGTTTGCGGTGTTTTTTGCCATACTCGCTCTCTCGGTGCTCGTTTGCTGCGTTTTAGTCATATAGATAGTCAAGGTAGCATAGCCCAGCCCTTGGGCGATTCCAACCAACACGAAATCCATCGAACAATCGTTCGGAGTATATAGACTGATAATACGATATTGGAAAAAATAGCTGAATGAAATCAATAGATATTTGATTCCATTTAGTAGAACCTCATATATACTAAACAAAAACGAATCAGAAGAGCTTTTATTTAATAGAACGGTGATGATATGAAGATTATCGAACGTCCTCAATATATGGAAGCGCTTCTTGGCGCTAAGGGAACGCCGGACATCAAGGTTATTACCGGCATTCGTAGGTGCGGCAAATCTGTTCTACTGGAAGCTCTTGCCGATCGCATTCGTGAGGCCGGCCCCGATGCCAATATTATCCGCATCAATTTCAATCTCCTCGAATTCGAGGAACTAACGGATTATCGAGCATTGCATCGCTACGTTGAGGAAAGCTATTGCGAGGGCCTCGATAACATTGTGATGATTGATGAGGTGCAAACTTGCGTTGGGTTCGAAAAAGCGGTCAATAGCCTTCATGCATCGGGTAAATACGATATCTACGTTACTGGCTCCAACGCTTTCTTGCTTTCGAGTGACTTGGCGACGCTTTTTCGCGGGCGGACATATGAGGTCGAAGTATTTCCGTTCTCCTTGCTTGAGTTTTCGACATATCACGGAATTCATAACCCGGACGAAGCGCTTGACCGATATTTGAGAGAGGGCGGAATGCCTGGCTCGTATTTGTATCCTAGCGAGCGAGCTCGCTATCGATATATTGCGAACGTGCTAGATGTCTTGGTTTTGCGTGATGTGGAAGAAAAGCATGGGGTTCGTAACAAAGTGCAACTAGAACGTGCATGCGATTTCCTAATGGACAATATCGGTAACATATCTTCTGTTAGTGGGATTGCGGCTGCGCTGGATGCTGCCGGAACGCGCGTTTCCGTGGCAACGCTCGCCCAGTACCTCGGATACTTTTGCCAGGCTTTTGCGTTCTTTCGAGTGCGTCGCTATGACGTAGGCGGTAAAAAGTACCTCGCTTCGGGTGATAAATACTATTTATCGGATCATGCAATCAGATACGCAAAACTTGGAACTAAAAAACTCGACTTCGGGCATGTATATGAAAATATGGTCGCTTTAGAGCTCCTAAGACGCGGTTGGGAAATCTATATCGGGGTGCTTTATAAGAAGGAAATCGACTTCGTGGCAATTCGTCGCGATGAGCGAGTGTATATCCAAGTTAGCGATGACATTTCGCGTCAGGAAACCTTTGAGCGCGAAGTGGCACCTCTGCTTGCGATACGTGATGCGTATCCCAAGATGGTCATTGCGCGAACAAAGCACGAGGCTGTTGATTATGAGGGGATTAAGGTGGTCGACCTCGCCCGATGGCTGATGGGGGAGGGGTCGAATGTCGAATAGCGGGCGGTGGACGCCTATCTAAATCATTGCGCTGCTCGGGCGCCTTGAGGGTCTTCTTAATAATGCGGGTGAGCCCACGCTCCTTACCGATGAATTCCACTTACTCGTTTCTGCCCGAGTAAGCTTGAAGACGGATGAGCCCGCTTCATTTTGTTTGCGGCTGGATACGTTTGTCGAAAAGTGCCGCGTGGATGGCTCAAATCGAACATTGGGACAGGCGTCTCATTTTATGGGCCGAGGGCGTGCGTATACGAGTCTTTTTTGTCCATAGGGGATGCTGGGTGGTTGCTAGTTGGGCCACGGGTCACTTCGCCGGCACTGCTTTTCGTCATACGCTCATAGTGGAGGCCGATGCCACGGAGTCGACTTGGGACTCGGGCAACGGATGAACTGCGAGCCGAAAGGAGCGGTGAGGATGATGAAGCCCATGACGAAGAAGCTGCTGTTAGGAATTCCCACCGTGACGCTTTCGGCTGTGTTGGCGTGTACACTTGCCGGCTGCGGCGGTAATGCGCCGAGTGGCTCGGGCGGGAGCGCACCTGTGCAGGAGAAGTCCAAGAAGGCCGAGGCCTATGAGTCGCAGACGGTCGAGGTGGCAGGCATTACCTATGAGTCGGTGGCTCACGGTACGTTCTATCGCGGCGACGCCAAGCTGCAGGACGGCTTTTACCTGCATATCAAGATTACCAACAACAACACAAAGAACAGGACGTTCAGTTCCTTTAACGTGCATGCTGCCCAGGGCGATCTTGAGGCAGGCGACCCGTTGTTTACTTCCGGCAAGGCGGCCGTGCTCGACTACGTCGCAAGCGAGGCTCCCGATGAGCTTCACGAGGGCATCGATCTTTCCAAGAGGCCAGATATCGGTCCGGGCGAGACCGTTGAGTACGTATATTTCTGGGCGCCCAAGACGGCGTACTACGGGCCCATCACTGTCGAGTTCGTAGACGCTTACGTCCCCGCCAAGAATCACGAAGCCATGCACTTTGACACCACGGGGTGCGAGACCAAGGAGTTCAAGGCTGCCGGCGGTGTGGCCGATTCTGGTGACGCGGCCAATATGACCGGCATCGATTGCGCATCGTACAGTATCGAGGCCGCCGATGGGTACACGCTGGATTCGTCCAACGAAGAGCGCGAAAAGGCAGACTTCTTCCACGACGAGACTGGAGGACGCCTGCACATCAGTATCTTCCCGCGTTCGCCGGAGGAAGAGGTTGCAAGCCTAGAGCAGGTCTACGAAGGCAAGGAGACAACAACCGACCAGGTCGAGTACAACGGCATAACGTGGCTGCGCTTTACCGGTCCCGACAACGGCCATACGCTGTTTGCGACGGCTCCCGCAACGGGTGAAACCGTCCGCGTGTCGATTGGCTGGAAGATCGATTGGGACGCCGCCGTACCCATGATGGAGGCGCTAAAGCTCAAGTAGCGCTGTGATTCCCATGTCAAGCGACTCAGGGCTGGCTCCGAGTTATCGGGGCCAGCCCTTTTTGGTGCTCGATGAGCAGGGCCAGTGCCTCGCGCGGTTTCGGGTACAGCGGGGTACCGTGCGCGCAATGACGAACATGGTTTCCATAATGACAGATATAGTTGACATCTTCTGATGGATGCAATATATTTCTGTCATGTTGCAACGGATATCTGTCCACATTTACGAAAGGAACTCCATGCCGGGCAAAAAGAACCTACGCATGAAGGCGGCACGCGCGGCGGCTGGCCTTTCGCAAGCTGACTTAGCCCAAGCCGTGGGCGTTACGCGCCAAACCATCGGCCTTATCGAGGCGGGCGGCTACAACCCCACGCTCAATTTGTGCGTGGCAATCTGTAAGGCGCTGCGCGTTACGTTGAACGACTTGTTTTGGGAAGACGAAAACGACGTCGACCCTGACGCTCTTTAGGAGTTCGCTATGAAATTTGAAGATTTAAAACTCGTGCAAAAGTGGCGTGAATATGCCGGCCCAAAGGATGAGCGCCTGGAGGCTGAGAGCGCGAAGATCTACAAGATTGGTTTCGTGCTGCTTTCGTTTGGCATGTTGATGATCTTTTTCTACCAGTTTATAGCTCGACAGGTTGCGTGGGTACACAGCGACGCCAGTGAAATGCCGCATGGCTTTGCAACGCCGTTCGAGGCAGCCATGTATTTGTGGCTCGTTTTCGTGATGTTGATTTGCGCAGGACTACAAACGCGGAAGGGCTATGTCGATACCAATCGTTTTGGGCAAACCGAGCATCTTCCTGCTGGATATTTCCTGCTTGTCAGCGGTCTTAGCGGCGCCGCGTTCGCGCTTGTTATTGCCGCAATGCGCTGTATCGCTGAGGCGCAGATCGTACCGCTCGAAAGCGTATTTTGGTTGGCGAACCTGGCCACGGGCGTGTTCTGCGGTGCGACGATTTTCGCGGCCACGTTTGCTGCCCTGTGCGCAACGTTTTTCACGGCGAAAAGACGCCGTGCCAAGCTCGAGGCAGAACTCGACGACGCCAGCGATATCTAATGCGCAAGGGGCTGGCTCTGGGATATCAGAGCCAGCCCCTTTTTGTTCGACGAATAGGGTCAGCGCCGCTCAAAAAGCGGCTGAGAGCTAGCGGGACCCATCCGTACCGGCTTCATCGCTGCCGCTACGCTCGAGGGCGGTGCGGCGGGCGCTGTAGGCGACGAGACCGGCGCCGGCTGCGGCGAGTGCTGCGGCGGCAGCCGTAAGGGGAGCGTTGATATCGCCCGTGCCCGCAAGCGCGCCCGCTTTTCCGGAGCGCTTGTTATTGCCGTGATCCTTGCCACTGCCAGAGCCACTGCCGCCGCCGGAGCTGCTTCCGCCGGAGCCGCCGTCCTCGTCAGTACTGCCGCCGCTCGAGCCACCATCGCCGTCAACTGCCATCGGGGCGTCGTGAAGTCCTGTCGTATCCGCGCTATCGCATACGCCGACCTGCGCTTCTGAGCGTTCGCATGCCGCGTCGGGCACATGAAGCTCGTGCAGTACGGCACCCAGCGCCGAGTTTGCGCCCGGTCGAATTTCCTCGAGCGTTACGGGATCGAGCGCCACCAGGTCACGCGCCTTTGCGTAGAGCGTGACGCGTTTGCCCACTTCGTCGCTCCAACTCTCGGGGATGGCGAAGCTCATGCGGAACTGTGCCGTGCAGCCCGGTGCCAGCACGGCGTTGCCGTTATCGGCTACCAGCGGGTGCGTTGCAAAACGTGCGCCCAGCGTCTCGAGTGCGTACTTCACGTGTGCCATATCGTTGGCCGAAGCGTCCTCGGCAAGCTCTGGATCGTAGATCGAAACCATGCGTGCGTTCACTCCGAATCCGATGGATGCGCTGGAGAACGGCTGGCTGGAGCCCTCTCGGTACAGATCGATTGTTCCGGCGGTGAGCAGCGTGTTGCCATCGTTTCGCACCGTGACCATGAAGGATTCGCCTGCTGCTCCGGGCACCACCGCGCCCGAGGTAGCAACGGCGCCCGTCGGAGTGGCACACGCCACCAAGGGCACTTCGATGCCGTGCAGCTCTGCCTCGCTCTTCTCCGCGTTCACAATGTGCGTGGCGAGCGCGGAGAGCATGCCTCCCGACGTCAAAAATGTCGTTATCTGATCGACGGGATGGTCCAGCTCGCACATCACGAACGGCTCCGTGAACAGGTCGCCTGCCAAGGTGCTGGCGAAGATGCGGAAGTGCTTGCCCATCACTGCTACCGGGTTGCCTTCTTCGTCGTAGGTCTGTCCCACTTTGCCGTCGGTGTTCTCTACGTACAGCACACACCGGCCGTTGTTGCTTACGCTAAACGATGCCGGGCCACAGCCTGCGGCACCCACGGGCTGCGTTGTAAATGCCGATGCGCCTCGCGTCCAAGTAATATGCTGCAGTTGCTCGTTGACGGTGGCCAAAAAGCCCGAATGTTGTGGCCACGGCACCGCACGGGGTACCGTGGCGTCTGGTGACATAACGCCCCAGCCCGCAATGGACTGGCCGATCACGGCGTACGATGCGCAGCCGCAACCGTCTGCGGTCTCGTACGCAACGGGCACCACCATTTTGCCGTTGATATTCTCGGGCTCGCCCAGCTCGATACTCGACGGTGCTTGCGGAAAGCGGAGAACTTGGCGGAACGTCAGGCTGTCGCCCGAAACGTCCGACCACAGGGTAAAGCACTCCAGCGCAACCTCAGCCTCGCTGCCGAGCGCCTTTTCCGCGGTGGTACCGCGGCGGTGGAGGTAGGCACCCGACAGGCGCCCGTCGACCAGCGTCTTGCCCACCGTGATGCGCGGGCACTGCAGGCAATGGTAGCCATCCTCTTGTAGGCGGCCGCGCGAAATGCTGCGCCATGACGTATGCGACACCACGCGAACTCCGTCGTTGCTTATGCGCAGGCGCACAACGGACAGTATGCCGGCTGTGCTTGCCGTATCGAAAAGGGTGTTGTCGCCGTCGGGGCGTTCACCCGAGACCAGCAGCACGTAGGCGTCCTGGTTTCCTCTTCCGTCCGTATATTCCACCACGTCGAAGTCGTAATCGAATATGCCGTTGCGCTCCACGTCGCCCTCGCCAAACCCAAGGGAGAAGTCCACGGGCGTGGGAGCGGACCACGTGCCGTTCGTTTTTGTATGCACCACCAGGCGCGAGCGACCGTTCTCGCCGTAGCGCACCGAGGCGATACGGAACAAGCACTCCACGCCGGCGATTATCGCCAGCTTCATGTGGGCTTCGCTGAGCACGCCAGCAAACAGCACGTTGTCGATCGAGGGCCTGATGCCGCCACGCTCGTCCTCCGATACACCAGCAGAATTGGCGTTGGGGTCCGCAGCGGCGTCCCTCGCCTGCCCGATATAGGCGTACTTATACATCGGCGCGGCGTTTTCGTCGTTCTCTATCAGTGCGTGGACGAAATGTTCGACCTGTCCCGTGTCGTCGCTTTCTGCATCCGCCTCGAGCTCAATGCGCGTGACCGACCGGTCCCAATCGCGTACGGTAGGCGCGACATTCCTTGCAGTGGCCTTAACCTCGGCGCGTGCGAGCAGCTCGGCGTTGGTGACGATGGTGGCCGATGCGATAAATTGCGGCACACCACCCGCCTCGGCGTTGCCGGCCGAGCCGAAACAGGCATCCAGCGTGTAAGGCGCATCTCCGCCCAATGCGAGCTCAGAGCGCTGGAGCACATACTGGTTGCCATTGTTCACCGACATATTCCACGAATCGAGGAGTGTGGGCCACGACCCCGACCAAGCCTTGGTGGTCCACTTGAACATTACGAACTGGAGTATCACATCGACATCGACATCTGCACCTACGCGCAGTCGCGGAAGCTGGTGTCCATCTGCCTTCTCGTACCCAATGAACAACGTGAGGGATGCGGCGCCGCGCACGGCAGACGAAGCAACGCCTGCAACGCCGGCGCCAAAGGTGACGGCAAGCCCGATCTGGATGGTGAACGAGCCCGAGGTGTTTGAATAGTCGAGCGAAATGTTTTTAAAAAACGCCGCGCCGCTGCCGTGCGTGTGGGCACCCACGGCGAGCGCCAGCTTCGCCAGCACCCAGGGGTTGACGTTTAGGAAAAACGGCACCGGTCCTAGGGTAAACTGCTCGGTCCAATTGAGGTCGGTTCTTACCTGGAAGAGGGCCTTAATATTGCCGTATGCGGGGTCGTTGTTGTTGCCCCAGGTTTTGCCCACCCAATCGTAGGCGAGCGATCCGTACAGCTGTGTGGCGATGTCCATCGTGAACAGCGGCGTGCAATGGTGGCGAAGGAGCTTGGTGTTTCTTGGGTCGGTGCCCGAACCGGCACTCATACTTTTGTACTGATTCCACTTCCCCTCCATCTCGTCGAGGTAGCGGTTTGCCTGCTTGGCGCCCGACTCGCGCGGCGATTTCTTCCAGTATTCCGGATCAGGGTTGCCCGAATCGTTCATGTAGCTGGCTGGTTTGTATCCTCCGCCAAACCTTGATTGTCATTTTCATTGCAACAGCCTCAGGACTCAGCGCAACGCGTTGCGCTGAGTCCTGAGGCGCGAATCCGGGTAGGCAACCCCAGAGGGGCCGGAATCCCCCGGCCCTCGATGGAGGGAGGCCGGCATGTCCAG
>DBFAZJ010000199.1:0-7928 GCA_048244295.1 Collinsella sp. | reverse complement strand
GACCGACATTGTCGTAAAGCTCGACCTGGACGGATGCGGCGTGTGTGATATCTCGACCGGCGTACCGTTTTTCGACCACATGCTCAACGCTTTTGGCCGCCATGGCCTGTTCGATTTGACGGTGCACGCGGTGGGCGACGTGGAGGTCGATGCGCACCACACCGTCGAGGACACGGGCATCGTGCTGGGCGAGGCGTTTTGCCAGGCGCTGGGTGACAAGACGGGCATTACGCGCTTTGCCGACGCGGCGATTGCCATGGACGAGACGCTCGTGATGGCCGCCGTGGATATTTCGGGCCGCGGCCAGGCCTACTGCGAGCTGCCCGTGCCGACCGAGCGTGTGGGCAGCTTCGATACCGAGCTGGCCGTCGAGTTCTTCTATGCCTTTGCGCGCGACGCCAAGCTCACGCTGCACGTGCGCGAGCTGGCGGGCGGCAACTCGCATCACATTATCGAGGCCGCCTTTAAGGCTGTGGGCCGCACGATGCGCCACGCCTGTGAGCTGGATCCCCGCGTGCAGGGCATCCCCAGCACCAAGGGCTCGCTGTAACCGCTACAAAGACAAAAACCACCACGAAGGTGCCTGTCCCCTTTGTGGTGGTTTTGGATGATGGGAAGAGGAGGGTCGCGTGGGCGAACCGAAGATCGTGGTGGTCGATTACCACAAGGGCAACTTGTCGAGCGTTACGCGCGGGCTTGCGCGCGCCGGTGCCGCCGCCTGCACGTCGGACGATCCGGAGCAGATCCGCAACGCCGACGGCCTGGTCATCCCGGGCGTGGGCGCGTTCTATGACGCGATCGCCTTTATGCGCCAGAGCGGCGAGGCAGACGCGGTGCTCGATGCCGTCGCCGCCGGAACTCCGCTGCTCGGCATCTGCCTGGGCCTTCAGCTATTTTTTGAGCGCGGCAACGAGGGCGTGCCTGCGGACGAGGGCGCGGTCGCCGACGGCAACGCCTCCGAGCAGGCTGGCGGTCCCTGGGTCGATGGCCTGGGTATTATGCGCGGCTCGTGCACACGCTTGGAGTCGAGCCGCCTGAAGGTGCCGCACGTGGGCTGGGACCAGGTGCACATGACGCCCGCCGGCGCGGCCGATCCGCTGCTTGCTGGTTTTGCCGAGGGTGCCAACATGTACTTCACCCACAGTTATGCGGTGGCCGACGACGCCGATGCCGCCGATGTGCTGGCGCGCACGCACTATACGCGGAGCTTCCCGTGCATCGTGCGCCATGGCAACGTGTGGGGCTGCCAGTTCCATCCCGAGAAATCCTCCGCGCTGGGTCAGCGCATCCTTAAGAACTTCGTCAACATCGTCGAGGAGGCTGGCCGATGATCCTGTTTCCCGCAATCGATCTGATCGGCGGCAAGGTCGTGCGCCTGGAGCGCGGCGACCGCAGCCGCTGCAAGGTATATTCCGACGACCCCGTGGCCGTTGCCCGCTCGTTTGCTGAGCAGGGCGCAAGCTGGGTGCACGTCGTAGACCTGTCTTCTGCCTTTGGCGAGGACGAGAACACATGCGCTGCCAATTCGGCGGCGATCAAGGCCATCTGCGGCGTCGACGGTCTGTCCGCGGACGTGGGTGGCGGCGTTCGCTCGCTTGCACGCATCGACGAGTTGGCAGGCTACGGCGCACGCCGCATCGCACTGGGCACCGTGCTCGTGACCGAGCCGGGTTTTGCCGAGGTGGCGGCCCAAGGCTTTGGCGAGCTGTTGGTGGCAGATATTGCCGCACGCGACGGCCAGGTCAAGGTGAATGGCTGGCGTGACGGCGCGGGCGTGGCGCTCGACGACGCCGTGGCGCAGCTTTCCGAGCTGGGTTTTAAGCATCTGGTGTATACCGACATTGCGCGCGATGGCATGCAGACGGGCATCGATGTGGCGGCGTATCGCCATGTGGCCGAGGTCGCGGGCTTTCCCGTCGTGGCATCGGGTGGCATCTCGACGCTCGACGACATCCGCGCGCTGGCCGCAGTGGGTGAGGGCGCGATTGAAGGTGCCATTACCGGTCGCGCGCTCTACGAGGGCAACTTTACGCTGGTACAGGCGCTGACCGCCGCCCGAGGGGAGGAGTAGCCCATGCTTACCAAACGTGTGATTCCCTGCCTGGACGTCAAGGACGGCCGTGTGGTCAAGGGCGTCAACTTTGTGAGCTTGCGCGATGCGGGCGATCCGGTGGAGCTGGCGCGCGCCTACGACCGCGAGGGTGCGGACGAGGTCGTCTTTCTGGACATTACCGCCACGAGCGATAACCGTGCGACGACTATCGAGATGGCGGCGCATGCGGCCGAGGAGCTCGCCATTCCCTATACCGTGGGCGGCGGCTTTCGCGACCTGGCAGGCATGCGCACCATGGTTGCCGCCGGTGCTGACAAGGTGTCGCTCAACTCTGCCGCCGTGCGCGACCCGTCGCTGATTAGCCAGGCTGCCGCGGCGTTTGGTAGCCAGGCCGTGGTCGTGGCGATCGATGCCAAGCGCGTCGGTTTGCCCGGCGCATCTGGTGCCGACAAGTGGGAGGTCTTCACGGCGGGCGGCCGCAACGCCACGGGCATCGACGCGGTGGCGTGGGCCGAGGAGGCGGCTCGTCGCGGCGCCGGCGAGATCTTGCTTACCAGCATGGATCGCGACGGCACCAAGGCCGGCTTTGACCTGGCGCTCACCCGCGCCGTGGCACGTGCGGTGCCGATTCCGGTGATTGCGAGCGGCGGCGTGGGCACGCTCGAACATTTTGCCGAGGGCGTGATCGAGGGCGAGGCCGATGCCGTGCTGGCGGCGAGCGTCTTTCACTTTGGGACGTTCAGCATTCGCCAGGTGAAGGAGTATATGGCCAGTCAAGGTATTCCTGTGAGGCTGGACTTCTAATGCTGCGGCTTGCCCAGGCACCCGACCTTCCGGCTCCAACCCTCCTCGCGTACTTAAGTACGCGTCGTCGGGCTTGTCGCTCGGAATCTCGGGCACCTGGACAACCCTCGCCGACCTGCGAAGTTTGAATTTGGGGAGAGAAATGGAAGAGATAACCGATCCTTCAAAGCTTACATACGACGCCAAGGGGCTGATTCCTTGTGTTGTTCAGCAGTATGACACCGGCGAGGTGCTTATGGTTGCTTGGATGAACGAGGAGTCGGTGGGGCTGACGCTCAAGACCGGTACCACGTGGTTTTGGAGCCGCAGCCGTCAGGAGCTCTGGAACAAGGGCGCGACGAGCGGCAATATGCAAGAGGTCAAGGAGCTCTGGGCCGACTGCGATAGCGATACGCTGCTGGTCAAGGTCGACTCGCCGGGTCCGGCCTGCCATACCGGCAACCGTACCTGCTTCTTTAAAAAACTCGCGTAGGGCGGGCGCTCGACCAGGCGCTTGGCCAACCAGAAAGGATTGAACCATGGGTGTGCGCACCGCAAATGTTCAGGATGGAAATATCGGTGAGACGCTGACGGGGCTGGCCGAGGTGATTCATGGCCGTCGCGACGCGTCGCCGCAGGAGAGCTATACCGCGCGTCTGTTGACCGACGTCGAGGATGAGCTGCTCAAGAAGCTTGCCGAGGAGGCGAGCGAGGTGATCATGGCCTGCAAGGATAACGACCATGACCACATTCGCTATGAGGCCGGCGACCTGGTCTACCACTTGCTCGTGACGCTCGAGCGCTACGGCATCACCCTCGACGAGCTGGCCGGCGAACTCAACGCCCGCCGCCACTAGTCGTTTGGGACAGTCTTTGTTGGTGTAACGGGGTCATGGAAGTTGCGGTGAAATATGGACTGTTTAAGCGCTTCATCAGGCAAAACAATCCCTATTCCACCGCAACTTATGAAGGGATGGCTAGTCGAGGGGTGTGGGTTCCCATTCGCCGGTGGGGTGGGGGATGTCGAAGGTTCGGTAGCCGCAGTCGTAGGCGTGGGCTTGTGCCTCGCGGATATTCCAGCAGATGTCGCAGGCGCGGTGCGCGTCCGAGCCAAAGGTGATGGGTACCTCGGCGTGGGCAAAGCAACGCAACAGCCCCGTCGAGGGGTAATAGTCGTCGAGGCCCTTGCGCGGCGCGGCGGTCGAAACTTCAACGCGGCGGCCTGTATCGTGTGCGCACTCTGCCATCTGCTCCCAAAACGGTGCCGTATCAAAATCGGGCGCAAAGCCTTCCTTCGAAAAGCGCATGAACAGGTCGGGGTGAGCCATCACATCAAAGTTAAGCGGGCTTTCGCAAGCGCGGCACCAGTCGTCGACGTAGCGCTCCCACACGCCGCGTACCCCCAGGTTTTCCCAAACGTGCAGGTCGGTGTCATCGTCGATCCAACCGCAAAGGGAATCGGGTGTATCGGGGCGAGCGACGTCCTCCGTTCCCGCCATACCCGCGGCACCGGCCATGATATCGCCTGGGTTGCCAATCCAATGCACGCTGCCCAGGCGTACCACGGCGCTCTGGGACCAGCGCTCAACCAAAGGCTCGCAGCCCTCGTACCAATCGCATTCAAAGCCATAGATAAAGCTGAGCTCCGGCGCAATCTGCGCGGCAAGCTTGCGGGCATCCTCAAAAGCCAGACGATGTGTCGGCAGGTCGCCCTCAGTAACCTGCACTTCGCAGTTGGCGTCCATGCTGGCGGGCAGGGTGAGATGGTCAGTTGAGACCATGGCGCGGCACCCGGCCGCGGCAGCGGCACGGACGTTGTCCTCAAACGAGGCATGCCCGTCCGAAAACGAGGTGTGGGTGTGGCAATCGGCTAGCGGGCAAGCAGACATGGCGGCTCCTTTGCGTCAAGCGAATCCGCTTCATTGTAATGGCGCAGCTCTCAACACGCCGCGCACGCCGGAGCTCGAAATCGATTGGAAAGGCGGTGCGGCGCGCGGTGCGGCCTTGCTTGCTCTCAAAACATGTACGTCAGCCTCCAAAAGCTGCAAAAAATGACATGTTTGGAGGCTGATGTACATGTTTGGATAGGGGCGAGGGCGGCGACGGACGAAAGTCACGCCTGTGCCACGTCCGATGTGCTAGCGTTTGAGTGAACAAAACGAGCCCATGCGGAAAGGAGCCGGACCGTATGCCATGCGATAGCACATCCCCGCTGTCTCGCGAGACCGATGCGCCCGAAACTATCGTCAAGCTGGAGTGCGACATCGACGACGCGTCGCCCGAGGTGCTCGCCTACGCCGCTGACCGCCTGCGCGAGGCCGGCGCCCGCGAGGTGCATTGGCTGCCGCTTTACTGCAAAAAGGGTCGCCCCGGATGGCAGTTGCAGGTGATCTGCTCGCACGAGGATATCGAGCGTCTACAGACGATTATCTTTTTGGAGACCACGACCAACGCCGTTCGCCGCCAGGTGATGGAACGCGTTTGCCTGCCGCGCCGATTCGAGCAGGTGACAACGCCTTGGGGCGAGGTGTCCGTTAAGGTGGCGACCCTGCCCGACGGCAGCGAGCGCGCGGCTCCCGAGTACGAGGATTGCGCCCGTCTTGCCCGCGAACATGACGTGCCGCTCCAACGCGTGATGCAGGCGGCTCAGAGCGCGGCGCTGCGATTCGAGTAACACGGTAGATGGGCTCCGCATCCGCCGGACCCCGTATTCAGCTCCCATCAACCCCACTCCGAAAGGACTCCCCATGAAATACCTCATCGCTTCCGACATCCACGGCTCGGCATACTGGGCCGAGCGCCTGTGCACTGCCATCGAATCCGAGCAGCCCGACCGCATTGTGCTGCTGGGCGACCTGCTCTACCACGGCCCGCGTAACGACCTGCCGCGCGACTACGCCCCCAAGCGCGTGATTCCGCTGCTCAACGCCCTGGCTGACCGCATCATCGCCGTCCGCGGCAACTGCGACGCCGAGGTCGACCAGATGGTCCTCGACTTCCCCGTCATGGCCGACTACGCCACGTTGTTTGACGAGACCGGCCGTGAACTGTTCCTGACGCACGGCCACGTTTTTGGCGCCGGTATGCACAACAGCGTCGACCACGCGCCCTCGCTGCCCGAGGGTTCCGCGCTCGTCTACGGCCACACGCACGTCAAGGTTAACGAGGAAAGCGTCGCGCACCCGGGCCTGTGGCTCTTCAACCCCGGCAGCGTGAGCATTCCCAAGGACGGCACGCACAGCTACGGCGTCTACGAGAACGGCGCGTTCCGCCACGTGGTCATGGAGGAGGACTAACCATGGCCGAGCATATGGCTCAGCAAAATGCCGAGGGCTCGCGCGATCTGTCCACGCTAGTCGACGCGTCGGCTGAGCTGCAGCATCTGGTGCAGACCATCTGGCGCCTGCGTCAGCCCGATGGCTGCCCGTGGGACCGCGAACAGACGCATCAGAGCATTGGCAAGAACATGATCGAGGAAGCCTACGAGGCGCTCGATTGCATCGAGACCGACGACGCGGCGCATCTGCGCGAGGAGCTCGGCGACGTGCTCATGCAGGTAGTGTTGCATGCGCAGATCGCGGCGGACGCCGGTGAGTTTACGCTGGCCGATGTGGCGCGCGATATCGACGCCAAGCTCATCCGTCGTCACCCGCACGTGTTTGGCGATGTGGATGCCGATAACTCTGACGAGGTGCTCAAGATTTGGGACGAGGTCAAGCTTGCCGAGAAGGCCGCCAAGGACAAGGCCGTGGCGGCAGGCGAGGCCGCGCCCGAGGGCCTGCTCGACGGCGTGCCCACGCACCTGCCGGCGCTGATGCAGGCGCAGAAGGTGTCGCGCAAGGCGGCTGCCGTAGGCTTTGAGTGGGAGACGGTCCAGGACGTGTGGGACGAGGTAGCTGAGGAGCGTGCCGAGTTTGAGGCCGAGGCTCCCGGAACGCCCGAGCGCGAAATGGAGTTTGGCGATCTGCTCTTTGCCCTGGTCAACGTTGCGCGCAAGGAGGGCATCGACGCCGAGAGCGCCCTGCGTGCCAGCACGGCAAAGTTCCGCCGCCGCTGGGCCGCGATGGAGCAGATGGCGGCCGATGCCCACGTAGATCTTGCCGAGCTTTCGACCCATGGCCTCAACGACCTGTGGGACGCAGCAAAGGCAGGGGAGTAATACCGCGGGAGCGACGGGACGGACTTGTTCCATCGCCCCCATTATTTTTTTAAAAAGATTGTATCCCTTGGCTAACTTAGGGCATAATGCAAAAAGTGCGACAAGGCTAACTTATGAACCTGCGCGCCTCTACAGCGTGCAAGCCGCGTCGCCAAGCATTCAACCCGTTTCCAAGTGAGAGGGAGACAACATGAGCGATATTTTGGACGTCTACGGTCGCGAGGTGCTCGACAGCCGCGGCAATCCCACCGTCGAGGTCGAGGTCGTGCTCGAGGACGGCAGCTTTGGCCGCGCAATGGTGCCTTCGGGTGCTTCGACCGGAGCCTTTGAGGCCTGCGAGCTGCGCGATGGCGACAAGGGCCGCTACCTGGGCAAGGGTGTTTTGCAGGCCGTCGAGCACGTCAACAACGAGTGCGCTAACGCCGTCGTGGGCCTCGATGCCTTCGACCAGCGCGCCGTCGATGCCGCGCTGATTGCCGCGGACGGTACCCCCAACAAGACCAAGCTCGGTGCCAACGCCATCCTGGGCGTGTCGCTGGCCGTCGCCCGCGCCGCTGCCGAGTCGGCGGGCCTGTCACTGTACCAGTACCTGGGCGGCGTCAACGCCCATCTGCTGCCCACGCCCATGATGAACATCCTCAACGGCGGCGTGCATGCCGACAATAACGTCGACTTCCAGGAGTTCATGATCATGCCGGTGGGCGCCCCGAGCTTTGCAGAGGGCCTGCGTTGGTGCGCCGAGGTCTACCACACCCTCAAGGGCGTGCTGCACGAGGCCGGCCTGGGCGGCGGCGTGGGCGACGAGGGCGGCTTTGCCCCCAACCTTAAGACCAATGCCGAGCCGTTCGAGTACATCACCAAGGCCGTCGAGAAGGCTGGCTTTAAGCCCGGCGTCGACTTTATGTACGCCATGGATCCGGCGTCCACCGAGTT
>DBFAZJ010000198.1:0-6082 GCA_048244295.1 Collinsella sp. | reverse complement strand
TCTGATATGTTCGGCACCAGGCACGACGGGCTAGATGCATAAAGGAAACTCCTTCATTTGTTGATAGGTCAACATTTGCTCGCCCGATTGTACTCAGCAAAGATCGCAGACGGCCTCCCAATCGTTAATCAATCAACATCTTCATATCTCGAAATTGTTTTATTAAAAATCATTCCTAATAGGCTTCACATTTGGTTGCATTTATGGATAATAGAACTCGTCAAGACGCACGTCCGGAGAGGGCCCTTACGGGACCGGACGAGCGCACAATCGCCATCGATCGAAAGGATCGAATCATGAAGTTTGTTTGCCCCGTTTGCGGTTATGTGGAAGAGTTCGACGGCGACCAGCTGCCCGAGGACTTCAAGTGCCCCCAGTGCGGCGTTCCCGGTTCTCGCTTCCTGAAGCAGGAGGAGGGTCAGCTCGAGTGGGCTGCCGAGCACGTCGTGGGCGTCGCCAAGATGGAGGGCGTCTCCGAGGACATCGTTGCCGACCTGCGCGCCAACTTTGAGGGCGAGTGCTCCGAGGTCGGTATGTACCTGGCCATGGCTCGCGTCGCCCATCGCGAGGGCTATCCCGAGATCGGCCTGTACTGGGAGAAGGCTGCCCACGAGGAGGCCGAGCACGCCGCCAAGTTCGCTGAGCTCCTGGGCGAGGTCGTGACCGACTCTACCAAGAAGAACCTCGAGATGCGCGTTGAGGCCGAGAACGGCGCCACCGCCGGCAAGACCGATCTTGCCAAGCGCGCCAAGGCCGCTGGCCTCGATGCCATCCACGACACCGTGCACGAGATGGCTCGTGACGAGGCCCGCCACGGCAAAGCTTTTGCCGGCCTGCTTAAGCGCTACTTTGGCTAAGCCAACCGCTTGAGACATAACCTCTAGCTCGATGAGGCCCGGACCGTATTGGTCCGGGCCTTTTTCGTGCCTCACGAACTTGTTAACGCCCTGAAATAGGACCGTCTTCGGCATCGGCTTCTCGTCAAAAACTAAGTGAGTAGACTTTTTGGAACTTGCCGAGCAGACCATCCATATCACTTTATAAAGCCGCAGGTAAATGCCTTGTTGCAAAACGACCTAGTCGCCAAAGTGACAAAAGTCTACTCACTTAGATTCGCAGCCGTCCACGATCGAGCCATTTTGTGTCTAACGGGCATCTTTCCGTCGATTACTCCCAATTTTGTCCAGTCAATGAATAGTTCAGACCGGAGTAATATCTCAGCCCTTTGCTCATCCGAGCTTTTATCACGATATTCAGCATCGAGCATCCTGCATATGGCCTTAACGATCGCGCGGAATCTATCCTCATCCGATATCTGTCTGTGTGTCAGGAGAAGCACATCGTAGCCCATGGCCTGAAGGGCCGTCATGCGGTCAGCGTCACGCAAGCCATCCCCTGCGCGTCCGTGCGAGGCCTTTCCCTGACATTCAATGGCCACCTGTCGCCTACCGTCCGGTGAAGAAAGAAGTAGGTCGATATATATACGGGACTTTCCCACAATCGCTCGAGCACTTGTGCCTAGCATCACTTCAACATTAAGCTCTATGTCGCAAAAACCTTCGCCTCCCAGGGATCGCGGCAGTGCAAGTAGCAAATACGCCTCGACCTCAAAAGGCGACGCGGCACCCAATGGAACGAGTTGCGATACCGCCATAAATCTATTGCCGTAACGCATCCCGCAAACATCTGAACAAAAACGGTCAAGGTCTCCGCCCAAAACCAAAGCGTCTCGACGCCATAAATTTGAGGCGGTGCCGTCCTCGGACGGGCAGCGCACCCAACCGAACGTTGTCGAAATCGCGCCCGAATCAATTGCACGCGAAAGCTCCGCCTCAAGTGCCGCCGGCAGAGCGCACACCGCAAACAAGCCACACATCTCCGCCAATACCAAAAGAAGCTGGAGATCCGTCAGGTGCCGCGACATGATGAATGCCGTCAGTAGAGGAGACGTAATCAAAAACCCATGCTCCGTTTCCAGCACGGATTCCCTGGGAAGCTCACCAAGAAACAGCCGCTGCCTAATGCTGGCTGGACAAGTCCGTTTGTTTCTCGTCCGAACCAATGTATACAACGGAAAACCGAGCGCGACCGCAGCCGTCGGGTTGCGGGCGAGATCATATCGCTGCCGGTCTTCTTCCGGTCGTGGAAGCGGCGGACACAAAGCGCGGACTTGAGGAGGCAAACGCCAGTACCTAAAAGCCGATATGTCACAAAGTAAATCCTTCATAGGCACAGGAAAACACGAATTTCAACCCAGTCAGTCACGCATTGGCGCGAACGCACCAAAAATGGCGCCGAACGGACTGCCAAGTTTTCAACAGCACTCCCCAACTGGCCAAAAGCTTGCCGAGAGCTGGACGAAGCCCTGTTGAAAACCCCATTTTTTTCTCATGCAGGAGCTTTGCGCGGCAAGTGAGTAGACTTTTTTGAACATCCCGAGCAGGCCGGTCATCCTGCTTTTCAAAACCGCAGGTAAATAGCTTGCTACAAAACTGCCTGGTCGCCAAAGTGCTAAAAGTCTACTCACTTAGGTTGCAGAGTGCCCCCATTAGCTGCAATTCCAAGGTTGTTAGTACTTTTGGACTCAGATCGTCATACTGGACAAGAATATGAGTTGAGTTTTCAGGGGCAGATGCGCCATCGGCACACCAAAAACAGTCACCGATATCGATAAAAGGGATGCTCGAGCGCGTGAGGGCCCATGCAAAAGTGCTTCCGCCCGTTCCACGCTCCGCAACCACGATACAGTAAAGGCCCGCGTCTGCATGCTCGATCGAGACCTCTCCTGCCGGAAATACCTTCCGCACAAGCGCCATCAGGCCATCACGCGCCTCGCGAGCACGAACGCGCACGCGGCTCACATGTCGCTCGTAATCACCCGATTCCAGCAAACGCGCCAAAGCGACCTGATCAACAGAGCTCACCGACGAGGCGTAGAAACCAAGGTTGCGCCTAAACCGCTCCATTAACTCATCGGGCAACACCATGTACGCCAAACGCAACGCCGATGAAAGGCTCTTCGAAAACGTGTTGGTGTAGATAACCGACTGGGCGGCATCGATCGACGCGAGCGCGGGAATCGGCTTCCCGGCAAGGCGAAACTCACAATCAAAGTCATCTTCGATGAGATACCGACCTGGTCGCTCGGCGGCCCAGCTCAGAAGCGCATAGCGCCGCGCAATGCTCGTCACAAGGCCGGTCGGATACTGATGGGACGGCATCAGATGAAGTACATCGGTCCCGGTTTTCTGCAGAGCGCTCAAGTCCACGCCCTCATCATCCAACGGGATATGTCGAACTTTGCAGCCCATAGCCTGATAGATGCGCGTCAGACGTAAATAGCCCGGGTCCTCAACGGCATACACCTTGTCAGCGCCAAGCAACTGAACCAACATGGTATCGAGCAGCTGGGCGCCCGCGCCGATAACAATGTTGTTGGGATCGACATTCATGCCCCTTGTCCCACGCAGGTGGTGAGCAATTGCGCGTCGCAGCCGAGCGGTGCCCTGCGCCGGTGCGGGCGAAAAGATTTCGCGCTCATCTTCGGATGCCAGCGTCGCCCGTAGTGCGCTTTGCCAAAACCGCGCCGCCTCCAAAGCGGAAGGAGAAAGTGCATCGAATAGCTCAACCTGTCCGTTGACATCATGCGCGCTGGGACCCGCAGAGGCGGCATCTCGGTCGATGCCCTCCGCAGCCGAAGCCAAAACCGGTGCATCCGGAAGCTCGCAAGCGTAGTAGCCACGACGCGGCATTGAGCAAATATAGCCCTCGGCAAGTAACTGGCTATATGCATTCTCGATGGTAATGACACTGATTCCCAGATGACTGGCAAAGGCGCGCTTAGACGGAAGATGCTCCCCCGCCGCAATACGTCCAGCAACAATATCATCTCGAATTTGCTGGTAAACATATTCATAAAGCGATGCTTCGCCGCGTTTTTCCAAATTGTAGTCAAGCATGAGTTTATCACCTGACCTTATCGAGCTGTTCAATCTGGTATTAAGCTGACCTTATTATTATCTCGAAAACTGAGTATTTTGCCATACCCAGCTCCCCGATAGGATGTTCCGTCAAGCAATGCACATGTCAACCAAGGGAGCAACCATGGCAGAACAGACCAGCAAAGCCGATCGCGTCAAACTCAATCGCGAGCTCGCGCAGATGCTCAAGGGCGGCGTCATCATGGACGTCACCACGCCCGAGCAGGCACGCGTCGCCGAAGAGGCGGGCGCCTGCGCCGTCATGGCACTCGAGCGCATTCCGGCCGACATCCGTGCCGCAGGCGGCGTCTCGCGCATGAGCGACCCCAATATGATCAAGGGCATCCAGGAGGCCGTCTCCATCCCCGTCATGGCCAAGTGCCGCATCGGTCACATCGTCGAGGCGCAGGTCCTTCAGGCCATCGAAATCGACTACATCGATGAGTCCGAGGTTCTCTCCCCTGCCGATGACGTCTATCACATCGACAAGAACCAGTTTGACGTGCCGTTTGTCTGCGGCGCCCGCGATCTGGGCGAGGCGCTGCGCCGTGTTGCCGAGGGCGCCACGATGATCCGCACCAAGGGCGAGCCGGGCACGGGCGACGTCGTCCAGGCTGTACGCCACATGCGCAAGATCCAAAAGCAGATCCGCGACGTTGTTGCCCTTCGCGATGACGAGCTCTTTGAGGCAGCCAAGCAACTGCAGGTTCCGGTCGAGCTGGTGCGCGAGGTCCATGCCACGGGTAAGCTTCCCGTCGTGAACTTTGCCGCCGGCGGCGTAGCGACCCCCGCCGACGCCGCGCTGATGATGCAGCTGGGCGCCGAAGGCGTGTTTGTCGGCTCGGGCATCTTTAAGAGCGGCGACCCCGCCAAGCGCGCAGCCGCCATCGTCAAGGCCGTGGCAAACTTCACCGATGCCAAGCTCATTGCCGAGCTTTCAGAGGACCTGGGCGAGGCCATGGTGGGCATCAACGCCGACGAGATCGAGATTATCATGGAAGAGCGCGGGCGCTAGTCCAGCAGAAAGGATCGCACATGAGCGATTATGCAGACCAAACGGTCGCCGTGCTGGCGGTCCAAGGCGCTTTTGCCGAGCACGAGACAAGACTAGCCGAGCTTGGCGCACACTGTATTGAGCTGAGGCAGGCGCCTGATTTAAAGCAGGACTTTGACCGTCTGGTACTTCCCGGCGGCGAGTCTACCGTTCAAGGGAAGCTGCTTGATGAGTTGGGCATGCTCGAGGAGCTTCGTGCCCGCATCTCTGAAGGCATGCCCGTCCTGGGCACCTGTGCCGGCCTAATTCTGCTGGCTCACGACCTTGCCGCCCATGACGATAAGGGCACGCCGCGTTTGGCAACCATGGATGTACTTGTCGAGCGCAATGCCTACGGCAGGCAGCTCGGCAGCTTTCGAACCAAGGGGCAGCTAGCCGGCATCGACGGTGAAGTGCCACTGACGTTTATCCGCGCGCCCCGCATCGTCGAGGTCCACGGCGACGCAAAGGCCTTAGCGAAAGTCGACGGCCGTATCGTCGCCGCGCGCCAGGGCAACCAGCTCGGCGTAACCTTCCACCCCGAACTCGACGAGGATACCCGCCTCCACGAGCTCTTCCTCCAAATGTAGGCATCGAAATCATCAAACGAAACGAGAGTGGACAATCTCCCACCTTGAGCATGAATATGGGCTCAAACCGGGAGATTATCCACTCTCATGCTATGTAGTCGTTGGGGACGTTCTTAAACGACAAGTCAAACAACAACGTCCCCACCGACTACATTGCGATAGACGACCACGTTTGCCCAGATAAAACCGACCAAACTAACCCCGTCCCTTTTTGGCAGGCGTTGATCAAGGCAACGCCGATGCTTTGGCACCGACAGACACTATGACCCAATCCGAGGGCACTAAAAAGATAGGAGCCCCCGCTCGTGACCGCGGGTCGGGGCTGCGACAATGATGTTGAAGTGCCATAGGCGCAGCCGCGCCGCAACGAGGTTGGGAGGCTCCCATGCCAAAGTATTCTACCGCGTTCGGGATGGACGTCCACCTGAGGTCGACCACCGTCTGCGCCCTCGACGCGGACACCGGCGAGGCCGTGACGA
>DBFAZJ010000197.1:0-4616 GCA_048244295.1 Collinsella sp. | reverse complement strand
TCACCACGCTCGAGGGCCTCAAGGCCGAGTCCGAGGCGCTCGCCCGTGCGATGCCTGCCGAAGGCGCCGAGCAGTGCGGTTTTTGCGCCCCCGGCCTCATCATGAACGTACTGGCGCTTGCCCGCGCTGCCAAGGAGGACCCGAGCCTCGTCGCCACGCGCGAGG
The DNA here is from genome assembly GCA_048244295.1 of Collinsella sp. Taxonomy (GTDB): domain Bacteria; phylum Actinomycetota; class Coriobacteriia; order Coriobacteriales; family Coriobacteriaceae; genus Collinsella. Next base: position 4,451 of record DBFAZJ010000197.1, on the reverse strand, counting down.
AGCTCTCGCGCCAGCTGGCCGGCAACCTCTGCCGTTGTAGCGGCTACGAGAGCCAGCTGCGCGCCATCGTCCGCTTCCTTAACGAGTCCGGCGTGCAGGTGGGCTTTGAGATGCCCGAGCTGCCCGTCAACGACACCAGCTGCGACGGCGTCGCGTACAAGCAGATCACCCATAAGCAGCCCAAGAAGGACTCGAAGGCTCTGCTCGAGGGTCGTCCGGTCTACACCGGCGACATGGTGCCCGCCGGTGCGCTCATCGTCAAACTCAAGCGCAGCCCCTATGCCCGCGCCAAGATCCGCTCCATCGAAACGTCGCGCGCCCTGAAGGTGCCCGGCGTCGTGGGCGTCTACACCTACGAGGACGTGCCCAAGCGCCGTTTTACCATTGCCGGCCAGAGCTATCCGCAGCCGAGTCCCTACGACCGCCTGATTCTTGAGAACCTCGTCCGTTACCAAAACGAAGAGGTGGCGATCGTCGCCGCCGAGACCGAGGAGGCTGCCGACAAGGCGCTCAAACTCATTAAGGTCGACTACGAGGTGCTCGAGCCCCTGCTCGACTTTACCAAGGCACTCGATAACGACATCGTGGTCCACCCCGAGGGCGACGTGACCTTTATGTTCCCGCAGGGCGGCGATGTCCCGCACAATCTGGTGTGCAGCGGTACCAGCGATTATGGCGACCTGGACGAGGCCTTCGCCCAGAGCGACATCGTCTTTGAGCGCACCTACACCAGCCAGGCCACCCAGACCGCGCCCATGGAGACCTTCCGTGCCTTCGCGACGACCGACGCCTTCGGCCGCATCTCGGTGACCACCTCTACGCAGGTGCCCTTCCACGTGCGCCGCATGGTCGCGCAGTCGCTCGATATTCCGCAGTCGCAGGTGCAGGTCATTAAGCCGCGCATCGGCGGCGGCTTTGGCTCCAAGCAGACGGGCTGCTGCGAGATCTTCGTGGCGTTCGTTACCCAACAGACCGGCCGTCCGAGCTACTGCTGCTACACCCGCGAGGAGACCATCACCGCGGGCAATTCGCGCCATCAGATGCAGATGACCGTTAAGCTGGGCGCCATGAACGACGGCACCATCACGGCCATCGACCTGCATACGCTGTCCAACGCCGGTGCGTATGGCGAGCATGCTACTACGACGATCGGCCTCTCGGGCCACAAGAGCCTGCCCATCTACAACCATGTGAGGGCGAGCCGCTTTAGCTGGGACGCCGTCTACACCAATACCAACCGCGGCGGCGCGTATCGCGGCTACGGTGCCACCCAGGGCCAGTTTGCCGTGGAGAGTGCCGTCAACGAGCTCGCCGACATGCTGCACATGGACCCCGCCGACCTGCGCCTTAAGAACATCGTGCGCGAGGGCGAGATCATGCCGCAGTACTACAACGAGAAGCTCAACGCCTGCGCGCTCGACCGCTGCCTGCTGCGTGCGATGGACATGATCGGTTGGCGCGACAAGCCGCTGGCCGTCGACCTAGGCGACCGCGTGCGTGCCCTGGGCTGTGCGCTCACCATGCAGGGCTCGGGCATTTCCAACGTGGACATCGCCGGCATCGACATGCGCCTGGAAGAGGACGGCTTCATTACCATCGGCACCGGCGCCACCGATAACGGCATGGGCGTCGACACGATCCTGGCGCAGATTGCCGCCGAAGAGCTGGGCGTTGAGAGCTCGCTGATCGTGGTGCGTGGCGTTGACACCGATGTGTCGCCGTTCGACGCCGGCTCGTACGCGAGCTCGGGCACGTACGTGACGGGCCTGGCAGCCAAGAACGCCGCGACGGAGCTGCGCGAGAAGATCTGCGCCAAGGCCGCCCAGATGTGGGACGTGGACGCCGCCGATGTTGTCTTTGATGGTCAGTACGTGCGCCTGTCCGACGAGCGTGCCGCGCGTGAGCAGAACCGCTACCTCACGCTGCGCGACTTTGCCAACCTGTGCGTCAAGAACATCGCGGGCGGCGACGCGCTCACCTCACATGCCTCTGCCTGCCTGCCCGTTTCGCCTCCGCCGTTTATGGCCGGCATTGCCGAGGTCGAGGTCGACAAGGCCACCGGCAAGGTGACCGTGGTGGACTACGCGGCGGCTGTGGACTGCGGCACCGTGATCAACGAGGCACTCGCGCGCGTCCAGGCCGAGGGCGGCATTGCCCAGGGCATCGGCCACGCGCTCTACGAGATCGTGGAGCACGACGACCGCGGTCGCCTGCGCACCGGCAACTTTATGAGCTACAAGCTGCCCACGCGCCTGGATATCGGCAGCATTCGCGTGGCCTTTGAGCCGAGCTACGAGCCGACGGGCCCGTTTGGCGCCAAGTCGATCGGCGAGGTCGTCATCAACACGCCGCTCGCCGCTGTTGCCTCGGCCGTCGCACACGCCACTGGCCACCAGGTCCGCTCGCTGCCGATCACGCCCGAGAAGGCCCTGCTGGGGGAGTAGCGGGTCAGCGAACAAGTCGTACAAGTCGTAATTGGCGGGGCGGGGCAACTCGCCCCGCCTTTTGCACTCGTGGTGAGGTCGTGAGCCTGTAAAAGGTGAGCGTGCGCTTGCCGTTCGTATCTGCTATCATTCCTAGTCTGTGCGCTCATGCGGGCGTGGCGGAATTGGTAGACGCGCCAGATTTAGGTTCTGGTGGGATTCCCGTGAAGGTTCGAGTCCTTTCGCCCGCACCAACGCATCTGCGTCGGCTTCGGCCGTCGCGACTCTTTGTTGCATAAAGGTACCAGCACCTCAGATAAGCTGGGCAGTATGAGGAGGAACGTGTTGAACATCACCGCTTCTGACGTCAAGGACGCCAAGCTCACCGCTACGGTCACCATCCCGGCCGCCGACGTCGACGCCGCGATCAAGAAGGCCTACAAGGACACCGCCAAGAAGTATCGCTTCCCGGGCTTCCGTGCCGGCAAGGCTCCCCGTCCGGTCATCGACTCCGCTCTTGGCGCCGAGGCTACCCTCGCTCAGGCCACCAACGACCTGATCGCCGCCAACGAGCCCGCCGTCCTCAACGAGCTGGACATCGTCCCCACCAAGAACGGTGACTACAAGGAGCTCGACCTCGCCAAGGATCACGAGGACTACACCTACACCGTCGAGTTCTCCCTGCGTCCCGCCGCTGAGCTCTCCTCCTTCGACGCCGTCGAGATCGAGATGCCCCCTGCGGAGGTCACCGAGTCCGAGATCAACAACCAGGTCGAGATGCTCCTCAACTACCGTGCCGCCTTCGAGGACGTCGAGGGTCGCGCCGTCGAGGCCGAGGACTACGTCACTGTCGACCTCAAGGCCGTCGAGAACGCCGACAACTTTGCCGCCGAGGGCCGCATGCTCATCGCCGGTAGCGACAGCAACCCCAAGGAGTTCAACGAGGCCCTGATCGGCGCTAACGTTGACGACGTCAAGACCGTCACCTGGACCGACGAGGTCGAGGAGGGCGAGGAGGCCGAGACCCACACCGTCGAGGTCACCGTCAAGGGCATCAAGGTCCGTAACACCCCCGAGCTCACCGACGAGCTCGTCAAGTCTGACTTTGGCTTCGACAGCATCGACGCCATGCGCGACGCCATCAAGATCGAGATCGAGCAGGACAAGGCTTCCCGCCTCCCGGCCGAGAAGGAGAACCGTTGCGTCTCCGCTCTCGCCGAGCGCCTGCAGCTCGACGAGATGGATGCTGACTACGAGCAGTCCGTCTTTGAGGAGCTTGGCCAGAACTTCCTGTCCAACCTCGCTGCCCGCGGCATGACGCTCGACACCTGGCTGCCCGCTTCCGGTCTGACCATGGAGCAGTTCATCGGCGACCTGCACAAGCAGGCCAACGATGTTGCCCGTGAGTCCCTGGCTCTGGACGCCCTCGCCCGTGAGCTCAAGATTGAGGTCACCGAGGACGACATCAACGCCGAGTTCGAGAAGGCCGGCGTCAAGGACGTCGAGGCTTCCAAGGCCGAGTTCATCGCCGATGGCCGCATGCCTGCCGTCCGCGAGTCCATCCGTCGCTCCAAGGCCGTCGACCACCTGGTCGAGAACGCCAAGGTGACCGAGGTCGACGAGACCGCCAAGGACGCCGAGTAATTCTCGCCACCTTGCCCGCGAGCGCATGCGTGCGCCCGTGATGGGGTAAAGTTATACACCGGTTATCCGGTTGCTTCGTACGGTGCCAGCCAATGCATAGCATGCGGGCACCGTACGTCTATCTAGAACCAATTTGGTCCGCAAGAGAGAAATGGAGATGCGTATGATCGCCAAGTTCGATTCCGCCCTCGTGCCATACGTTATCGAGCAGACGCCGCGCGGCGAGCGCAGCTACGATATCTATTCGCGCCTGCTCAACGACCGCATCATCTTCTTGGGCGAGGAGATCAACTCCGTCAGCGCCAACCTGGTCGTTGCCCAGCTGCTGCATCTTGAGAGCCAGGATGCCGAGAAGGATATCTCGCTCTACATCAATTCGCCCGG
>DBFAZJ010000196.1:0-4670 GCA_048244295.1 Collinsella sp. | reverse complement strand
CCCGTGCTGGCGAGCGCGACCTGCGAGTTCGGTGCCCATATTCCGGGCGCCGACGGCCGTCACTTCCTGCCGCAGATGGCCGCGGACAGCGAGCTCGACAAGACGCTCGACTCCACGTTGTTTGTGCCCTATACGGCCGATGCCCGTGCGCACCTGCGTCCGATTCGCTTCCGCGCCGATATCGCCAACGTCAACCGCTGCGTGGGCACCATGCTGGGCAACGCGGTGACCAAGGCGCATCCCGAGGGCCTGCCCGCCGGCTCCATCACCATCGATTGCGATGGTTCGGCCGGTCAGAGCTTTGGCGCCTTCCTGCCGCGCGGCATTACGCTCAACGTGTGCGGCGACGCCAACGACTACTTTGGCAAGGGCCTTTCGGGCGGTGAGGTGTCGGTGCGCCCCAACCCGCATGCGACCTACAAGTTCGACGAGAACATCATCGTGGGCAACGTTGCGTTCTTTGGTGCCACGAGCGGCCGCGGCTTCATTAACGGTCTTGCCGGCCAGCGTTTTGCCGTGCGCAACTCCGGTGCCACCGTGGTGGTCGAGGGCTGCGGCAACCATGGCTGCGAGTACATGACGGGCGGCCTGGCACTCATCCTGGGCGAGGTCGGGCAGAATTTTGCCGCCGGCATGACGGGCGGCGTGGCCTACGTCTTTGACCAGTACGGCACGCTCGATGCCCGCGTGAACCATGAGAGCGTTGAGCTCAAGGCCCCGACGGCCGGCGAGCTGGCGCAGATTCGCGAGCTCATCCAGGAGCACGTGGACGCGACGCAGAGCCCGCGCGGCATTAAGCTGCTCTACAGCTTTGAGACGATGAGCAAGCACTTTGTGAAGGTCATTCCGACCGAGTACGAGCGCGTGCTGGCGATTGTCACCGCGGGCGAGGCTGCCGGCAAGACGCATGCGCAGGCCGAGGAGCTGGCGTTTGACATCGTGACCGGTCGCGCGAGCGCCGCGGATGTCGCCCGCTTTGATGTCGCGGGCGGTGCTGCGGGCGCTGCGTCCGTGGCTGCCAGCTCTGTTGCTTCGACCAAGAAGGAGGCGTAAGTGCCATGGGTAAGCCCGGTGCTTTTCTTGATATCGATCGCGTGACCCACGAGCTTCGCCCCGTGGAGGAGCGCAGCCATGATTTTGACCCGCTGTACGTGGAGCTCGATGACGACGCGCGCCGTGCCCAGGCGAGCCGCTGCATGATGTGCGGCGTGGCGTTTTGCCAGATGGGCGCGAGCTTTGGCAAGGCGCGCCCGAGCGGCTGTCCGCTGCACAACCTGATTCCCGAGTGGAATGAGCTGGTGTACCGCGGCCGTTGGGACGAGGCTGCCGAGCGCCTGTCGCTCACCTCGCCCATGCCCGAGTTTACGAGCCGTGTGTGCCCGGCGCTGTGCGAGGCCGCGTGCAACTTGGGATCGGTCGACGGCCAGCCCACGACGATTCACGATAACGAGCGCGCAATCAGCGACCACGAATGGGCAAACGGTGGCCCGCGTCGCTTTGAGCCGGCGGGGGAGGACGCGCCCTCGGTCGCCGTGGTTGGTTCTGGCCCGGCTGGTCTGGTGGCTGCATGGGAACTTGCGCGTCGCGGTGCCCGCGTGACGGTGTTTGAGCGTGACGACCGCCCGGGCGGCCTGCTCATGTACGGCATTCCCAACATGAAGCTCGAGAAGTCTGTGGTCGAGCGTCGCGTGGCGCTCATGCGCGAGCTGGGTATCGTCTTTGAGCTGGGCACTGACGCTACGAACCCTGCGGTGGCGGCCAAGCTCAATGGCTTTGACGCTGTCGTGGTGGCAGCTGGTGCCCGTGCCCCGCGCGGGCTTTCGGCTGCGAACATTGACGCTCCCGGCGTGGTGTATGCCGTGGACTACCTGACGGCTTCGACCGTCTCGGTGCTCGATGGCGGCGAGCCCGCAGTGAACGCGCGCGGCCTGGACGTTGTGGTCATTGGCGGCGGCGATACCGGCAACGACTGCGTGGGTACCGCGGTGCGCCAGGGCGCGCGCAGCGTGCGCCAGTTTGAGTTTTTGCCGGCCGCGCCTGATGCGCGCGCAGCGAGCAACCCCTGGCCGCAGTGGCCCAACGTTAAGAAGACCGATTACGGCCAGCAGGAGGCCATCGCTGCCATGGGCGGCGAGATGCGTGCCTGGGGTGTGGATACGCTTGAGGTGCTGCTGGACAAGAAGGGCGCGGCCGCGGGCCTGCGCGTGGTCGACCTGGATTGGTCGGCCGGCAAGCCCGAACGCATTGCGGGCTCCGAGCGCGAAGTGCCGGCGCAGCTGGTGCTCATCGCCTGCGGCTTTACGGGTCCGGAGCACAGCGTGTTCGAAGCCGTCGGCGTGCCCGCTGCCACGGCGGGCCGCCCGCTGCCCGTGATGGCCTCCGAAGGCTCGCACCTTGCGGCCCGCGTGGATGGCGTTGCTGCGGATGCCGCGCCGGTGTATGTGGCCGGTGATGCCCGCAACGGCAGCTCGCTCGTGGTAAGCGCCATGGCGGACTCCCTGGCCTGCGCTGCCGAGGTTGCCGAGGCCTTGGGGCTGTAAGGTAGTCATTCAAGAGCGTCCCCAACGACTAGTCATTGGGGACGCTCTTGATGTCTGACTGCTCATTTGCTGACGTGCGGGCTCGCGGCGCCTTGCTGTTTTCGTGATGGCTGCGGCTGGGCAGCTCAAAATCTCTGTTTATTTGTCTATGTTTAACTGGGCTTTTGCTTCGGTATAACGTATCGGTCAAGCGTTCCGTCAAGTATTCGGTCAGTATCTGGTTTGCAGCCCGATGCTCATTTCGCCCGCGCTGGCGGCGACCACCGGCTCTCCTCGTAAGCTCAAATTGAGGTTCATCAGTTTGAGGAGGATGTCATGGCTGATCATGTTTTGGACTGGGGGCGTCTGGCCGAGGCCGTCGGCAACGATATTGCCGACATGGCTCACTTTTGGATGCTGCGGAAGTTTCAATTCCTGGAGCCGGCACGCGAGCAGTTCGAGATTATCGTCGATCCATGGCTCAGCTATTGCGAGGAGCCCTCGCAAAACGAAATCATGGCCTACAACATGGCTTTTACCGATTGGCTGCTGTTTGAGCGCCCCTATTACCACGGCAAGACGCTGTTGGAGCTGTATGCGGACGAGCCACCGGCGTCGCTTTCGCCTGCTTCGCTCAGGCGGCTCGAACAGGTGCGCGACACGCAGTATTTTTCGCGCTTTGGTATTTTGGACAAGGATCCTGCGACTGGTATGGTCGCGCTGCGCGACACGCGCACCGACCGTCGTTTTGATGTTTACGACCCACATATCGTGCAAAAAGAGCGCTGGCGCGATGGCGCGATTGCGGTGCGCATCGCGTGCGTTGACGATGTTTGGCTGACGGCGGGGCAGCTCTACCTGTATGACATCGCGCGCCTGAGCGACACGGCGGTCGATGGGCCGGGCGCGGTGCATCCCGAGGACCTAGAGGACGGTTTCGACACCTCGTGTATCAGCTTCTTTTTGAGGTTGGTCCGCGACATCATGGGTGCCCAGGGGCGGTACGTGAAGTCGCTCAATATTTACGAGCAGGAATGGGAGTAGGGGATGGGCGGTTGTCGCCTGCCTTGCCTTCTGCCTTTATGTCTCGATTTGTAACGTTTGGGGACAAAAAACCGGTCTACCTGTTACAGATCGAGACGAACGCTTGGGCGCCGCTGGTTTGTCTAAATCTGTAACGTTTGGGGGCCTGGAGAACGTCTAGCTGTTACAGACCGAGACGTTTGGCACCTGGTTGGGGGAATGTCTCAATCTGTAACATCTACAGGCCCAAATTCGACCTACCTGTTACAGATTGAGACAAAGGTTGGCGGCTGCCGAAAGATCTTGTTCTGTAACAACTAGAAGCTCAAAGACTGTCTTCCTGTTACAGATCAAGACATTTGTCAGCGGAGGCAACAGCGGCGATGGTCCATTTGTCTGACGTGGTGGTGATGAAAGTGTCTAATACCGTTCTCAAACACAAACATGCGACTCGCAACACGTTGGCGCGGAATAGGATGCTCGCGCGGCTCACGGAGACGGCCAAGCAAGGTGCGCTGCTCGCAACGCATGACAATACCGAGCTCATGTGGCTGCGACGCCATGTTGGAGCCGACGATATCGCGGAGCCCGAGCCGTACCTGTTCTGTTTTCAGCATGATTGGGATGCATTGACGCCGGCGGAGCGAGCGCTGAGGACTATCAAAGGGCTTGCGGAATTTCATCCCGATTGGGCGTTTTGGGGCTATGACGCGGCGCTTTTGTGGGTTCTGGAGGTGCCGAATGATCTGCTCGGGCCGCGTTTCCTTGTTAAGACTTGCTGTTCGGTGACGTTGAGCAGCGGGTGCAGGTTGTTGCGTCCACAGATGGCGGGTGCGCTTGAGCGCGTCGACGGCGTGCGAGTGACGCCGTTTTGGCGCACGGTGGAGGATTGTCTGCTGCGTGCGCCGTTTTCCTACGGGTTGGCGATTGCCGATTCTGCACTGCGGGCGAAAGGCGTATCACGTGGGGATTTGTGCGAGCGCCTCCGCGCCGATTGCGAGGGCAGGCGAGGGTATCGCAGGGCACAGGTGATTGCGTCGTATGCGGACGGGCTGTCCGAAAACGGCGGCGAGTCTCGGTTCCGAGCGTTCTTTATTGCGTACGGCTTTCCGGTTCCGGAGCTGCAGG
>DBFAZJ010000195.1:0-2722 GCA_048244295.1 Collinsella sp. | reverse complement strand
TCTCGATCTGTAACATCAAGGGGCCCAATAACCCTGTACCTGTTACAGATCGAGACATTCCCCTGATGTTGCTGGGGTGGGGCTGCAACGTATTCCGTCCCCCACATCCCCTCTTCCCTCCGTTAACCGATATGCTCGACTTTAGGTCGCTGCATTAGGTGATAATGGACAAATGTTCATGTTAATCGTGAGGGAGGAGCTCGATATGGCGTCTGCCGATCGTCCCACGTTGTTTATCAATGCGACCGTCTTGGATGGCTCGGAGCATATGGAGCCGCAGCCCGATATGGCCGTGGCCGTTGAGCGCGGTGTCATCACATGGATGGGGCCGAGTGCTGTGGCGCAGGCGCCGGCGGGCGCCGAGGTCATCGACCTGGCAGGGGCGTATCTCATGCCGGGCCTCATCAATATGCATGTGCATCTGTGCGGTTCGGGCAAACCGGTTTCGGCGGGCGATGCGGGCGCACTGATGAAGAAGCTCGATAATCCCGTGGGGCGCGCCATCGTGCGCCATATCCTCAAGGGCAGCGCTCAGCAGCAGCTGGCAAGCGGCGTGACCACGGTGCGCGGTGCGGGAGACCCGCTGTTTGCCGATCTTGCCGTGCGCGATGCTATCGATGCCGGCAAGTATCAAGGTCCTCGCCTGGTGGCGCCGGGAACGGGCGTCACGGTGCCGGGCGGCCATGGTGCGGGCCTGTTCGCCCAGGTGGCCAACAGTCCCGCCGAGGCAGCCGAACAGGTGCGCGACCTGTATGCGCGCGGTGCCGACGTCATTAAGCTGTTCGTGACGGGCGGCGTGTTCGATGCGACCGAGGTGGGCGAGCCGGGCGTGCTGCGTATGCCGGTGGAGGTTGCCGCGGCGGCATGCAAGGCGGCGCACGATATGGGCCTTCCGGTTATGGCCCATGTCGAGAGTACCGAGGGCGTGAAGGCCGCGCTTGAGGCCGGCGTTGACACGATTGAGCACGGCGCTCCGTTGACACCCGAAATCTTGGAGCTGTATCGTGGCGCCGCGGGCACACAGCTCGAGGGGCGTGCGCCGAGTGTGACCTGCACTATCAGCCCGGCGCTGCCGTTTGTATTGCTCGACCCGAAAAAGACCCATTCTACCGATACGCAAAAGAAGAACGGCGACATCGTGTGCTCGGGCATCATCGAGAGCGCCCGTGCCGCACTGGAAGCTGGCGTTAAGGTGGGCCTTGGCACGGACTCGAGCTGCCCGTTCGTGACGCAGTACGACATGTGGCGTGAGGTGGCCTATTTTGCCAAGTATGTCGGCGTGGGCAACGCCTTCGCGCTGCATACGGCCACGCAGGTCAATGCCGAGCTACTGGGGTTGGGCGGCGAGACCGGCACAATCGAGTGCGGCAAGGCCGCCGATATCCTGGTGACGCGCAAGAATCCGCTCGATGACCTGTGCGCACTGTGTGAGCCGACGCACGTGATGTGTCGCGGTGATCTGGTGCGCAAGCTCAAGGTGAAGCGTATTCCCGAGGTGGACGCCGAGCTCGACGCGATTATGGCCATGCCTGCCGAGGCGTTGGCCGAGGAGCTTGCCCGCGATGGCGTGGCGTAAGCGCGCGATATGGCGATGCGACAAAGGGACAATCCTTTTGTCATAATCAGAAAAAGCCGAGGTCCCAGTGCGAGGCTTCGGCTTTTATTTGTCCCATGGTATGGCGGCTATGAGCGCGTCTCCATCTTGGCGTGGCACTTGGGGCAGGTGACGCGGATCTTGCCCTTGCCCTTGGGGACGGAGAGCATCTGGCCGCAGTTGGGGCACTTGAGGTATGCCGTGGTCTTGCGACCCTTCCACATCTTCTTGGCCGTGCGCTTGGCACGCTCAAAGTCTTCCTTACTGGTGCCGGCTGCGCGTGAGGTGCTGGCCGCTGCAGCGCCGCCGCCCAAGCTGGCGACGAACTTGCCCAAGCCGGGAACATTGGCGGTTGTGGCGACAAAGGCCTCGTTCTCCTTGCGACGTGCATCGATATTTTTGGACAGGCCACGCAGCACGCCAATCACGATGACGGCGATGGCAATCCAGCTGAGCCACTGGATGCGGGCTATCGATCCGATCATCGCGATGACGATGCCGGCAAAACCCATCACGATGGTGAGTTCATCGGCACCATTGCGGCCCTTCATAAAGTCATTCATGCAAATTGCCTTTCGTTCGATATGCTGCACGCCTTTATACCCGATTTAGAGCAAGGGGGACAGGTTAATCTACACCAATGTGGTGCAAACATACCTGTCCCCGGAATACCAAGACGGTGCAAAGAAGTCTGTCCCCAATGCCCCAATTACTTGGAGAGCTTGTCGACGACGCGTTCGATCTCGGCGAGCTTGGCGGCTTTGAGGTCTTCGTCGCCCGATTCGATTGCCGAAGTCACGCAGCCCTCGATATGCGCCTTGAGCACGTCGGCGTTGATGCGCGCAATGAGCGCCTGCGTTGCCATGAGCTGCGTGGAAATATCGACGCAGTAGCGGTCCTCCTCGACCATCCGCAGGATGCCGTCGATCTGACCGCGTGCCGTCTTGAGCATGCGGGTCACCGATTTGTGGTCTGCCATCATGGCGGGTCCTCGTTTCTGGTCGGGGTGCGCGTGAGTCGTTACGCGGCGGTTACGGACAGGGCGTGGAACTTCTCGCCGGCGCCCTCGACAGCGGCGGCGAGCTGCTCGGCGGTCACGGTGTCGGCGCACTCCACCTGGACGGTCTG
>DBFAZJ010000194.1:0-5249 GCA_048244295.1 Collinsella sp. | reverse complement strand
TCGAATCCGGCCTTTAGACCAGAAGAGCCCGGCACCGTAGCGGTACCGGGCTCGATATTCCTCTGGTGCCCCCGGGCGGATTCGAACCGTCGACACCCGCTTTAGGAGAGCGGTGCTCTATCCCCTGAGCTACGGAGGCATGTTGTACTAGTGTAGCAGATTTACGCCGTTGTAATACAGCGTATAGCCACTCTTCGAAGTTGCGGTGGAACAGCCCTCCGGAAAGTGTGTCCCACTATCCAGGCAAATTCTGGGTCAAACTTTCCCAATGGGACCTCGCTGGAAACTGTGTCCCAGAATTTCGGCTCGAAACGGGACACGGTTTCCCAAACGACCCCGTTCCGGAAACTACTTCCCGGAATCGGCGCTCGAACTGGGATGCACTTTCCCAATCGAGCCCCATGGGAAACTGCGTCCCACTTTGGGGGGCGCTCTTTAATGACTAGTTACCTTTGTGGAAGAGGTTTTTGATAACGGAGGGGATGCTCTTGGCGCCCCTGGCCGTCACATCGATAAAGTCGGGCGAACGCACAAGCTTATCCTCGTCGACGTACTTGCGGACAGCACGAAGCGTCTCTTTGTCGTCGCGCGTCGAAAACGTAAAGTGACCGTTGTCCTTGGTGAAGATGGCAAAACGCGTGATCTTCTTGGTGCCGCGTAAAACCTCGGCGGCAATATAGTCGACCTCGTCCCACGGGATTTGAATATAATCCTCGGGATTGCGCTCGTTGTAATACTCGAACGCCTTATTGCCTACCATCACGTTACCGTGGCTGGTAAGCCCCATCAGGCAGGTTGCCGGCGTTGCCAGATCGACTGTGCTGTTCTGAGATTGCGCCATACGCGCCTCGCCCTCCAATAAAAACAATCGGACCGCATCCAGTGTACCCACCGGGTGCGGTCCGTTTCAATGGCTCAAAAGCCCTTACCTAGCAACTCTCGGTCTTAAGCCGAAGCGTGCTTACATGAAGCCGCAGAAGCGACCGATGATGCCGACGGCGAAGAGAGCCAGGATGATGACGATCGGGCTGACCTTCTTCTTGAGGAGCTTGCAGACCAGCAGGGTCAGGCACACGGCGGCAAGGCCGGGGATGAGCTGATCGAGGTTGGCCTGAAGCGTGGTGACCTTCATCTGATCAAGGGCGGTAGCACCGACGGAGTTGTACATCGTCAGCGCTTCCTTGATACCCTCGGAACCGGAGGGCAGGCTAGCCCAGTCGATAAAGGCGCCAGCAGACTGCTTGACCGTGGAGACGATCGGGGTGAAGGAAATGGACACCCAGCGCTCGACCAGGGCGCCGATGATGAACATACCCAGGATGGAAGCGCCCTCGGTGACCTTGCCCATCAGACCACCGGAGAGGTCCTTGGCGATGGAGGAGCCGACCTTGTAGCCAAACTCCTGCGTGTACCACAGGAAAGCGTAACGGATGATGTTCCACGCGAAGAAGAACAGCAGCGGACCGACGATGCTGCCGGACATGGCCAGGGAAGCGCCCAGAGCGCCCAGAATCGGGCGAAGGGTGAACCAGAAGGCGGGGTCGCCGACACCGGCGAGCGGGCCCATCATACCGACCTTGACGCCCTGGATGGCGACGTCGTCAATCGGGGCACCGTTGGCGCGCTCCTCCTCGAGAGCGAGGGTAACGCCAATGACGGGGGCGGAAACATAGGGGTGGGTGTTATAGAACTCCAGGTGGCGCTTAAGCGCGGCAATCTGGTCATCCTTGCTGGTGTAGAGCTTCTTGATCGCAGGGATCATTGCGAAGCACCAGCCGCCGTTCTGCATACGCTCGTAGTTCCACGAGCCCTGAAGGAACTGATGACGGAAGCAAACCTTCTTGCGGTCAGCCTTGGTGAGCTGAATCTTGTTCTCTGCCATATGTATCACTCCCCTCCTACTCGTAATCGTTCAGAATGTCGCCGAGCGGGTCGCCGGAGCCACCGCCCATGCCGCCACCCTGCTTGGCCAGATCCTTAAGGCCAAGGTAGATGAGGGCAAGGGAGATGCCGATGAGGCCAAGGGCGATCAGCGTGAGCTGAGGGATGGCAGCAAGGACAAAGCCGAGGATGAAGAACGGCCAGGTCTCCTTGGTGGCCATCATGTTGATGACCATGGCGTAACCGACGGAAGCGACCATGCCGCCGCCGACAGCCATGCCGCCGGACAGCCAGTCGGGCATAGCGTTAAGCGCGTTGGTAACGGCCTCGGCCGGGATGATGCACAGAAGTACTGCCGGGATGGCGATACGAAGGCCCTGCATGAGGATGGCAGCGTACTGCCAGCGCTCGATGCCGGAGAAGTCGCCCTTCTCGGCGCAACCGTCCATGGCGTGAGCGATAGCGGTAGCAATGGTACGGCAGATCATGGTCAGGAACAGACCAGCGACCGACAGCGGGACGGCGACGGCGATGGCCGCGGTAACGGCCTTGGCCGAATCAGTGGCGCCGCCGTTGAGGGCGAGCACCATGATGATCGAAGAAGCGACCGAGGCCAGAGCGGCGTCAGGCGCGACGGCGGCGCCGACGTTAGCCCAGCCAAGGGCCATCATCTGGAGCGAACCGCCCAGGAGGATGCCCTCCTGAAGGTGACCGGTTACGAGACCGATAAGCGTGCATGCCACGAGCGGCTGATGGAACTGGAACTCATCCAGAATGCCTTCCATACCGGCAAGCAACGCGACAATCGCAACAAGCAGAATAGTGATTGCAGACATGTATCGGACCCTCCTTTACTATGCTTGAGCGGCCAGTTCGGCCTTAGCTTTCTTCAACATGGCGTCGAGATCCTCGGAAGCATCCGAAGGAACCTTGCGGACCTCGAACTTGACGCCCTTGGCCTTGAGGGCCTCGAGAGTCTTGACGTCGTCATCGCCCATAGCGACGGCGTTGGTGACGACGACCTTGCCCTTGGAGTGAGCCATGGAACCGATGTTGACTTCCTTGATGTCGACGCCAGCCTCGATGGCCTTGAGCAGATCCTGCGGGTTCTCAAAGAGCAGCATGGCCTTGGTGTCACCAAAGCGCGTGTCCTTGACGACCTCGGCCATCTTCTTGATGGGCACGACGTTGGCATGGACTCCCGGAGGGGCAGCCTGCTCGATCATGGTCTTACGGAGCTCATCGTGAGCAACGCCGTCGGAAACCACGATGATGCGGTTGGGGTTGATCTGCTTGGTCCACGTGGTGGCCACCTGACCATGAAGCAGACGGGTGTCGATACGGACGTGGGCAATCTTGATGTGCCCGTCGCCGATGACCGTTCCCGGAGGGATGGCGCCTGCAGGAGCAGCGGCGGCCGCAGCCGGCTTCTTCTCCTCGGGCTCCAGAGACTCGGGCTTGACGCGCACGCCAGCCTTAGCCTCAGTCACGAGATGTTTTGCGATCGCATGTGCAGTGTTCTTTGCGTCAAAGCGCTGCGAATATGCCTCGATGAGCATAGGCAGGTTGACACCGGTGACGATAGCCCAGGAATCGTGGCCCTCGATGAGCCCGCTGATCTGGTTGAACGGCGTGCCGCCCCACAGATCAACGAGGAAGAGCACCTGCTCCTGGTCTTCGAAGGAAGCGATTGCTTCCTCGACCTTGGCACGGAAGTCGTCGGGGCCCATGCTCGGCTCGAGCGAGACCACGGCAACAGACGGCTGATCGCCAAAGACCATCGAGCCCGTCTGCTTGATTCCAGCTGCCAAGTCCCCGTGGCTAGCAAGAACAATACTTACCATCACATAACCTCCTTTTTGTCTACGTATTTCCTACACGACATGAAAGGAGTATACCTGTTTGGATTGTGGAATTATAGCTAAATCCGCAAAAGGTTGGATTATTTGTTTAAACGTCTAGGTTTGTTACAAGTTGATTACGTTACTGCTTTTTGACTCATTACACGACAAGGCGTCGCTCATCAAGCTATGTATTTTATAGATACAAGCAAGCTGTTCATTAATATCGATATTAAGCAAGTGCGAATGTGCTCGTACTGTCACTATTTTGTTTAAACAGACATGGCTTGACTATTTGCACGACTTATGCTCAACAAAACTACTCAAAAAAGTTGCGGTGAAATAGTTCTTGTTTAAGAGTCAGAAGGCTGGATTTAGGAACTATTTCACCGCAACTTATAGGGAATCCTAGGCGATGTGGAGGGGGTTGGCGGCGTCGACGGCGTCGGGGACGTCGGAAGGGCCGTCGGGGACAGCGTCTGCCGGGTCCTCGTCGGGGGTCTCGATCTGCTTGATCATGACCTCCTGGCCCTGCAGCAGGTATGTCTCGCCGCTACCGCAATGGGGACAGGTCTTGCCGTGCTCGACCGTCGCGTAGTCGCAGCCACACGCCTCGCAATGTGTCACGGCCTCGACGGACTCCACGATAAGCTCCGCGCCCTCGGTGATAGGCTTTTTATCTGCTGCCCAGCGCCAAGCGTCGAGCAGCAAGTCGGGAACGACGCCCGAGACCTCGCCCAGCAGCAACGTCACGCTCGAAACGCGACGCACGCCATGAGCGCGCGCCACATTCTCAACATCACGAATGATGTGATAGACGATTCCGAGCTCGTGCATTTATTTCCTTCCGCCGTTCCCGTTATGACTACTTACTTGCGACCGAACTTAATCTTGATGGCGCGCTTCAAAGCATACTTGCCCAGACTTGGGAGCTTTTGCTCGTATTTGACCATCGTGGAGCACTCGGGGCGGTCGCGATCCAGATGGATGGCGTCAAACGCGCACTTGGTGGTGCACAGGCCGCAGCCGATGCACTTGTTGGGGTCGACGATCGAGGCGCCGCAGCCCAGGCAGCGGGCGGTCTCGGCGCGCACCTGCTCCTCGGTAAAGGTCTCAACATACTCGCTAAACGGCGCAGCCTTCTCGCGCTCGCGGTCCACGTGGGCAACCTCGCGGCTCGCGTTGTCGTAACTCTCGATCACGACATCGTCGCGGTCGAGCGCGGTGTAGTGGCGCTGGTTGCGGCCGATGGTGAGCGTGGAGCCTGGCTGCACAAAGCGATGGATGGACACGGCGGCCTCGTGACCGGCGGCAATGGCGTCGATGGCAAAGCTGGGGCCGGTGTAGACGTCGCCGCCCACAAAGATGTCTGGCTCGGCGGTCTGGTAGGTCTGGGGATCGGCAAGGGCACCCTGGCCGCGGCCGAGCTCCACCTTGGAGCCAGCCAGCAGGTCGCCCCACACAATGGACTGGCCAATCGACATGACGACACGGTCGGCATCGACACGGCGCAGATCGTTCTCGTCG
>DBFAZJ010000193.1:0-2324 GCA_048244295.1 Collinsella sp. | reverse complement strand
CAGCCTGTGCTACTCCACCGAGCAGACCCTCAACGAGCTGGGCGACAAGGTTTCCGCCGACGTGAAGTCCAAGGCCGAGGCCGCTATCGCCGACGCCAAGAAGGCGCTCGAGGGCTCTGACGTCGAGGCCATCAAGGCCGCCGGCGAGTCCCTGCAGTCCGTGGCCTACGAGCTGGCCCAGGTTGTCTACGCCGACGCTCAGCAGCAGACCGACGGTGCCGCCGGCGCCCAGCCTGCCGACGATGACGTCGTCGACGCCGACTACGAGGTTGTGGACGACGAGGACAAATAATCATGTCCGCCCGTAAAGCTCGCACGGAGGCGGCCGCCGCTGGCGCCGCCCCCGTTGACTCTGAGGAGAAGGACGTGAAGATTCCCGTAGAGGCCGCAGACGTTACCGAGGCCAACGAGGCCCCGGCCGCCGAGGCTGCCGAGAACCAAGTAGAGGATTCCAACAAGGAGGCGACGATGACCGAGGACGAGATGGTGGAAGCCGCTATCCGCGCCGGTGAAGAAGCCGCCGACAACGACTTTAAGCTCAAGTTCGAGCAGGCTCAGAAAGAGCTTGCCGACGTGCGCAATGAGCTCGATGCTGCGGCAGAGGCTCAGAAGGCCGCCGAGGACAAGGCAAAGGACGCCACCGAGCGCACCGCCCGTCTGCAGGCCGACTGGGAGAACTTCCGTCGCCGCACCGCCAACGAGCGCATCGCCGAGCGCGAGCGCGCGACCGAGAAGCTTGTCACCGCGCTGTTGCCGGTGATCGACGATATCGAGCGCGCGATCGACCATGCCCGCAGCCAAGAGCTTTCTGACGACTTTAAGCAGTTCGTCGATGGCGTTGACGCGGTACATGCCAAGCTGCTCGACGTGTTTGCGCATGAGGGCGTTGAGCCCATCGACCCCAAGGGCGAGGCGTTCGATCCGCTCGAGCACCAGGCTGTGGGTCGCGTCGAGGACGCGTCGCAGTACGATGAGACCGTCAACGACGTGTACCAGAAGGGCTACCGCATGGCGGATCGCATCCTGCGTTCCGCGATGGTGACGGTGACCTACGGCGGCGAGAAACGCCCCGCACCGGAGCCCGAAGCGGCGCCCGAGGATGCTGCGGCCGATACGGCCGAGAGCACCGAGGAGTAATTGAGAAGGGCCCCGGGGCAACACCCGGGGCCCTTTCTGGCCTAGTGCCATATGAAAGCATGAGCCGCCGCCCGCTGGGCGGCGGATGAAACAGGAGAGGAGCTACGATGGCTGCAGGCAAAACCTTCTATGACATCCTGGGCGTATCCAAGAGCGCCTCCGACAAAGAGATCAAGAGCGCGTTTCGCAAGCTCGCGCAAAAATATCACCCCGATGCCGGCGGCGACGAGGCCAAGTTCAAGGAGATCAGCGAGGCCTACGAGACGCTTTCGGACGAGAAGAAGCGCAAAGAGTACGACCAGATGCTCATGTTTGGCGGCATGCCGGGCGCGGGCGGCGCGTATGGCGGCGGCTACGGTGCCGGCGCGGGTGCCAGCGGCTGGGGCGACATCTTCGACAGCATCTTTAGCGGCAACGGCGCCTGGGGCAGCGATTGGGGCTCGGGCTTTGCCGGGGCTGCGGGCGCTGCCGGTGCCGGCGCGGGTCGCAGCCGTGCTCGCAAGGGCGGCGACCTGTCGCTGACCGTCGATGTGACGGCCGAGGACGCGTTTCGCGGCGTGACGCACAAGGTCACCTATCGCATTCCCTCGACAGGCGAGCAGCAGACCATTACGGTCTCGGTGCCCGCGGGCGCGGTCGACGGCGGCAAGCTACGCTACAAGCGTCGCGGCGAGTATGGCGTTGCCGGCGGCGAGCGCGGCGACCTGGTCGTGACCACGCATGTGGAGGAGCACCCGCTGTTTAAGCGCAAGGGTGCCGATGTGACCATGGAGGTGCCGATCTCGGTCTACGAGGCGGCGCTCGGCTGCACGGTTGATGTGCCCACGCCCGGCGGCGCGACGGTTCGTCTGAAGGTGCCCGCTGGCACCCAGACGGGCAAGAAGTTCCGCTTTAAGGAGATGGGTGCGCCCGACGTTAAGCATCGCGGGCGTACCGGTGCACTGCTTGTCGAGATTAAGGTGCAGGTTCCCACGAACCTGTCTGATGACGAGCGCGATGCCATGACCAAGCTGCGCGAGGCCGACGCGCGCGACTATCGCGAGAAGGTCAACCGTTACAAGGCGACGTACTAGGGCGGTCGTGGCGCACGCCCGCGCCCGCGGGCTTATGATGGACGATAACGAGACGGAAAGGGGTCAGGTAGCATGGCCGAGGACAATAGGAACAAACCGCTGTACATGATCAGC
>DBFAZJ010000192.1:0-11845 GCA_048244295.1 Collinsella sp. | reverse complement strand
TTATGGACCAGAGCCTTTTTAAATTCGACCTGATCGCCGAGGACCCGACGACGCATGCGCGTGCCGGCGTACTGCACACCCCGCACGGTGACATCGAGACGCCGATCTTTATGCCCGTGGGCACCAAGGCAAACGTCAAGGGCATCCCCACCGAGACCGTCAAGCAGCTCGGTGCGCAGATCGTGCTCGCCAACACCTACCACCTGTCCATGCGTCCCGGCGAGGACACCATCGCCGAGCTGGGCGGGCTGCACAAGTTTATGAACTGGCACGGCCCCATCCTCACCGACTCGGGCGGCTTCCAGGTGTTCAGCCACAACGACGCCGTCAAGCTCACCGACGAGGGCGTGCGCTTTATCGTCAACGACTACGACGGCCGCCACGTGTTCTGGACGCCCGAGGACAACATGGAAATCGCCATGAAGCTCGGCTCCGACATCTGCATGCAGCTCGACCAGTGCCCGGGCTATCCCGCCACGCGCGCCTACGTTGAGCGCGCCGTGGAGCTGTCGAGCATGTGGGCCGAGCGCTGCTATAAGGCCCACACCCGCGATGACCAGGCGCTCTTTGGCATCGTTCAGGGCGGCATGCATCTGGACCTGCGCCTGCGATCGCTGCGCCACCTGGAGGAGTGCGGCGACTTCCCCGGCTACGGCATCGGCGGCTACTCGGTGGGCGAGGACCACGAGACCATGTTCGAGACGCTGGCGCCGTTGGTTTCCGAGTACATGCCTAAGCACAAGCCGCGCTACCTCATGGGCGTCGGCAACCCTACCACGCTCGTGCGCGGCGTGGGCGTGGGTATCGACATGTTCGACTGCGTGCTGCCGACGCGCACCGGCCGCATGGGTACGGCGTTCTCCAGTGAAGGTCGCCTTAACTTCCGCAACGCGCGCTTTGCGCACGACGACGGCCCCATCGACCCCACTTGCACCTGCCCGGTGTGCACGGGCGGCTACAGCCGCGCGCTCATCCGTCACATGGTCACGCAGAAGGAGATGCTCGGCGGTATTCTGCTGTCGATGCACAACATCTACTACCTGCTCAACCTTATGCAGCGTGCCCGCCAGGCCAATATCGAGGGCCGCTACGGCGCGTTTGTGAGCGACTGGATGAACAGTCCTGCGGCGGTGGACTACTAAGAGCGGCTCGGGCGCTTGCAGAGCGCGGGCAACGGCAAGGGGCGAGCGCCGGCCGGTCATCACGTTCGCTAAGACCGTCTGTGCGACCACTGACCGACAGCTTGCAAGCACTTGATACATCGTGGGTACCATACCGAATAGTTGATGTTCGGGCGGGTGTTTGACGCATGGCGTCGACCCCGCCCGTTTCTATTTTCGATAGGAGCATCCCATGATTAAGAATGAGAACGTCGAGGGCGAGCCTGCCTACGACGAGACGTACCGCCGCGGCCCCGTGGTCATGCGCGGCCCCATGATTCCTAAGGACAACACCTACGCCAACCTGCTGGCGCCCGAGGATTCGACCGACTGGTTGCACGCCGACCCCTGGCGCGTGCTGCGCATTCAGGCAGAGTTTGTCGATGGTTTTGGCGCGCTTGCCGAGCTTGGTCCTGCGGTGACCATCTTCGGTAGCGCCCGCACACCCAAGACCGATCCGCTTTACAAGGCGGCGCGCACGGTCGGTCGCAAAATCGCCCAGCGTGGCGTGGCGGTTATCACCGGCGGCGGTCCCGGCATCATGGAGGCGGCCAACAGGGGAGCGGCGAGTGTCAACGGCAAGTCAGTTGGCCTGGGCATTGAATTGCCGCACGAGCATGGGCTCAACAAATATGTGAACCTCGGCATGGACTTCCGTTACTTCTTTGTGCGCAAGACTATGTTCGTCAAATACAGCTCGGGTGCCATCGTGTTTCCCGGTGGTTTTGGTACGCTCGACGAAATGTTCGAGGTGCTCACGCTGGTGCAGACACACAAGGTCAAGCGCATGCCGCTCGTGCTGGTGGGCACAGAGTACTGGCAGGGCCTGTTCGACTGGCTTAACGGCCCGGTGATGGACGCCGGTATGATCAGCCCGCTCGATCCGGAGCTGGTGCACATCACCGACGACCTCAACGAAGCCGTCGACATCGCCCTGAGCGGGCTGATGTAGGGCGCTGTGACTGTTGTTATAGTAATGTGAACGGCATACTGATGCTATTTAACATCAGTATGCCATCAAAACGGGGTATACTGATGCAAAAGACGAGGCGAGGAGGTCGCGTATGTCTACTGCAACGGTTAAGCCTACGACGGTTCGCATCGAAGAGGGGCTCAAGGAACAGGCGACTGAGTTCTTGGATTCGGTCGGCCTCAGCCTCAATTCCTATCTCAATCTTGCCGTTCGGCAGCTTGTAAATCAGCGAAAGATTCCTTTTGAGATTGTAGGAAGGGCGGAGGTGCCCAGCGAGGCGACGAGGCGTGCCATGGTGATCGCCGAGGCTCATGAGTTGGGGATTTTGCCGGACGATAGCCCGTCATTCAACAACGCTGATGAGCTTATGTCATTCCTCGATGAGGAATAGCGATGTTCGAGATTAAAGTCGAGGCTCAATTTAGGGCGGACTACAAACGAACGATGCGCATGCATCCGCAGCTAAAGAGTGAGTTTAAGGCGGCAGTCGCTGAGCTTGCAGCTCACGGCTCGCTTCCCGCGGAATATGGCGCCCATGAGCTTTCAAACCCGGGCGGAAACTACAACGGCCACATCGATTTCCACCTATCCGATGGCTTGGTCGACGTGGTCGTTCTCTACTTACCGCATAAGACTAATCCTGTGATCCGGCTGGTCAGAATGGGCTCGCATGAGGAGCTGTTCCAGGGCCCGCAGGGCTGATTGCCGATTTCTAAGTTGCGGTGGAATAGGGATTGATTGACGGCTAATAAGTCAAAAACAGTCCCTATTTCACCGCAACTGCTGGGGGTACCCCGTTCGTCGCCGCGGCCTCCGGTTCCACTTTTCGCTGAATTTCGCTCAAAAGCTCGGCTGCGACTTCGCTGCTTTTGAAACGAATGCTGCAGTCTTCTTTCTTTGGGAAAGCCAGCAACGGAATAGCTCCGTACCAGACAGTTTCCTCGTCAATCACTGATGCGCACAGGCGTCCTTCGGCTTTGATGAGATAGTTGACGTTCATCTCGGCAAAAATCGCTTTCACGTCATCGCGTGGAGTTGAAGCAATAGAAATCTCAAGGGCAATTCCACGGGTAGCGGCATCCGCGAGTGCAGCGGCGAGCTTTTCAAGGCATGCGGCGGACGCGTAGGGTGCGGCAATAAAAATGCTTTTCGATGCGTTCTCGATGTCATTCACTAAAGCCTCCACGGCTCTTGCCGACCTAACGAGGATGTTTCGATCGTCCTGTCTGTTGTCGTTTGCCGCAAAGACTTCATACCCCAGCTTGGCGTAGGTCTTGAGCCTCTTTTGGTACATGCGCGCGAACATGGGTATCGACAGGTCAACATAGTCGAATATCTCAACCCGCTGTTTGCCCTCGTGGCTTCTGTGTAGCCTACCTGCCTGCTGCGTTATGCTGCCGTCCCAAGATATTGGAGTGGCAATGAGCAAAGTGTCAAGGTAAGACAGGTCGAAGCCCTCGCCCAGAAGACTTTCAGTTGCGACGATGATTCGATGCTCATGCTCAAAGCTGGGAAGACTCTTCAGTATTGCTTTTCTTTCTTTGGCGTCGATTTCTCCGGTTAAGAGTATGGGTTCGTGTCCACGGCTTTGAAGTAGCCTGCATAGCTCTTCGGCATGCTTTTTTCTTTTAGATAGCACAAGCGGATGCCGGCCGTTTGATGCGGCCTCGAGGGCGTCCTCGATAATTGCTTCGTTTCTCGCGGCGTGTACACACAGGAGATCGAGAATTTGGTTAAAGGATGCTCCTGGTTCGTAGGTGGGTAATCGAATTCCGGTGAAACGCGGTCTAACAATGCGCTGAATCCCCTGCTGGATTGCTTGCGTTTTTGGATCGACGACATAGCGAACCGGGCCGCAGAGCATCGAGAGTGCCCGCGTGAGTCCGTCCGAGCGCTCGGGCGTTGCGGAAAGGCCATATACATATTTGGCAGGAGCGGACTTGAGGACAAGCTCAAGCTGTGGCGCGGCCGCATGGTGGCATTCGTCACAGATGATGAGACTGTAATCGCGAACGAACTCCTTGGCTAATGACTCGCCGGTTTGGGGATCCTTGCCGGATAGCGACTGGAATGAAGCAATGTCGATGAGACGGCTTATGGCGGTCTTGCCTCCTCCGATTTGCCCAATGAGCGGAGGCTGTCTTTTGCTGATTCGTCCCTTTGGGGTTCGGACGGGCTCTCTGTTGTCCGTGATGTCGAGAAATCGTTCGAGTTGGGATTTCCATTGGGCAATGAGCGCAGTTTTAGGAACGATGACGAGCGTTGGAAGACCAATGGCAGCAATAAGATAAGCTCCGATGACAGTTTTGCCGAACCCCGTCGGTGCGGACATGATCCCGTCTTCATAGCCGAGCATCTGTTCAGCGACAATTTGCTGTTCAGGGCGAAGAGTCCCTTTAAATGCCATCACAATTGGATTGCTCGACTTGCGTTTGTCTGAATAGTGGGCAGAAACGCCGGCTTCTTGAAGCAGCCGCTCAAGTTGAACCTTGCAGCCTCTGGGAATCGCGACGTAGCCATCTCTAAGTTCGCTGAGGTCTATGAACCGCGGTTTGCCGAATACCGATTGATGCATAGATTGTGCGCGGAAGAATTCTGGGTTGGCAAATGTTGCAAGCCTGCGGACTTCCATTTGAGCTGCGGGACTCAGAGATTTTTCGGGGATATAGAGCATATCGGCCTGCGTGACGGACGGTGATGACGGGAAGTCCCGCGGTGTGAGCGGAAGCCGCTTTCGCAGTCTCTGGGAATGTGGCACACCGGTGTTTGCCGCCGCAACAGCTGCTATTCCATGTGATCTATTTTCGATGCTCTCGATCAGATTTGCACCGTCACGCGCGGGATTAACTGGATTTGCGAAAGGTAAAGCCATTGATCGGGAAAGGGCTCAAATTGCTCGTCAACAAATACGCTGTTCCCTTTTCGCTGCGCTTTTCCTTGAAAAGGCAGCGCTATGAGATTTCCAAAGCCGCCCTCAGGAATGGTGGACTGCGCGGGCAGCATTCGGTCAAATGCTTTGAAGGTGATTGTCTTGTTCAGTATCGCCGCTTCGGTGATAAGGCTGCTTCCAAAATCTCATGCGGTCTTTGCGCTGACGAGCTCTAGGAAGAAAAACCAGACATGTGCGCCGTCGCCCGATCTCGATCGCTCGACTGCGATATCGATTCCGTGGCTTTTTGCGACATGTCGAATGGCATTCGTCGCTTCTTTCCAATCGGCTCCGTCAAAATCGATGACCAGGACTTTCGTGTTACTGTCTTTATCGAGCACATATTGGCCTATAACGTCTCGAAGCCTATCGTCATTGCCTCTGAAATGGGCGATGATCGCGGCATCGCTCAACTCGGGGAAGACGCGGCTGCTGCATTCCGTGCATTTGACTCTCTGGTGGCTTGCTTTGGGGCAAATGCCTGACTTCCACTCATTTGCGCAGGCGGGCGTATAGCCAATTCCTCCGTCTTTTCTGCGGTACCCATGAGCGTAAACATCTTTGCGGCCAGTAAAGAGATTGCGGAAGAGCTCGAGTTTGTCGCGCGCTGGGCTTGCGCTGGTGACGATATCTTCGACCTGCGCCCGTCTATCGAAGGAATCGCCAGCTTTCTCCCATTCTTCCAGCGTTGTATAACGGATGTCTGGACCGCTGCTGCAGATAACGATTTGCTTGCGCGGATCCGAAGCGTGGACGACCGTTTTATTGAATTTGAATAAGGCGCTCCCGAAAAGGGCGTATTGATGCGTGCCGTTGCTCATTTGAAAGCCATTCTTATCAGCGTTCATTGGGATGAGGGTACGTCATTTCAGCTTTATGAGATACGCGACTTCGATTTTGGTTCGGTAATAGTGGGGTACCGATCCGTGAGTGGCAATTAACCGGTGCCAAAACCTGCGGCGGCTGTTGTTAAAGGTTTTTGACGGCTATGGGGCGGGTTGGCGGCGTGAGGAGGGGTTTTCGAATGACCCCGTGGTCAAATAACGTCAAATGTGAGTACTGCTGTTAATGTAGTCTCATAACATTTGGCAAGAATAGAATACCAATTCGACATTATTCTATATATCTAACCCACCAAACACGGCATTTTGAGCCTTGGCAAGGCGTGAAATTAATCGAAACGATCGATTCCGGCGAGATTTTGCTGCTACTAATTTGGTGGCAGTACTCATATTTGCCATTTTTTTGTCCAGTGGGTACCGCGAGGGGGTCTGTTCGACTGGCCCAACGGCCCGGTGATGAGCGCCGGTATGATCAGCCCGCTCGATCCGGAGCTGGTGCACATCACCGACGACCTCAACGAGGCCGTCGACATCGCCCTGAGCGGGCTGATGTAGAGTAGCTAAAATGGGACGGGGCTAAAAAGACTGGTCTGAAACGTTTGATACCAGTCTTTTTAGCCCCGTCCCAAATGAACTGCTTCTAAGTTGCGGTGGAATAGGGATTGATTGGCGGCTGAAGAGCCAAAAACAGTCCCTATTTCACCGCAAGCGGTAAAGGTGCCCCTAGTGGATGGGCTGGTAGCGGGGGCAGTAGCTGATGGCGATGGCGTCGACGCCTACGTGGGTGGCGATGGTGCAGCCGATGGGGCCGGTGCCGGCGTCTACGTAGTCCTGGCCCGCGAGCGCCTCGTTGACAAGTTCCTGCTCCTCGGCAGCGCCGGTCGTGAGCACACGCACGCTTGAGCCCGGATGCTCGGCCAAAAATGCGAGGCAATCTGCCATGGTGTTGGTGACGATGCGCTTGGCGCCGCGACCCTTCTTGATGGCCTTGATCTCGCCCGATTTCCACTCCGGCGAAACGGCCAGGCGAATGTTGAGCATCTGCGTGAGCTGGCCGGCGAGCTTGGGCGCGCGGCCGTTTTTGACCAGGTTCTCGAGCGTGCGGGGAATCAGCAGCAGGTGGGCGTCGGGCAGCGTCGCGCGGATCTGCGCCTCGGTTTCGTCCAAGCTGCGGCCGTCTTCGCGCATGGCCAGCGCGTACTCCACCAGCAGGCCCTCGGCGCCGGAGCCGGTGCGCGAGTCGATGCAGCGCACGTCGAGTTCGTGCGTTTCGGCCGTCAGGCTGGCGTTGGCATAGCATGCGGACCACTCGCTGCACAGCGAGATAAAGATGGCGCTATCGTGGCCGTCGGCGCGCACGCGGTCAAAGAGTTCCTTGAACTCGCCGGCGCTCGGCTGCGAGGTGTGTGGCAGCTGCTCGGAGCCGGCCATGCGGGCGACGTACTCCTGGGCGGTAATCTGCACCTGGTCGAGCAGGTCCTCGCCCTCGATAATCACATGTAGCGGAATCACGTAAATGCCGAGCTCTTGGGCGCGGGCGGGGGAGATGTCCGACGTGGAGTCGGTTATGATGGCAAAAGACATAATTGCACCTTTCGTTGGGGCGCCTGCGCGCCGCCTTCTGAGAGCAAAGTGCGACAAGTATAGTGGAGTTGCTCTACATTGCTAGGTTCAATTGTTGAATAGTCAACAGTTTGAAGTGTCGGTGTGGAAATCGTCAACTGGGGAAGAGGGATGCCGATGGAGGCGCTGGAGATACGCAAGCGGCCGGTCGTGCTGTTTGATTTCGATGGCACGGTGGCAGATACGGGTCGGGCGGTGATGACCTCGACGCGCAAGACGTTGGCCGCGCGTGGGTTTTCGGAGGCGCAGATGGGTGACCTGCGCCGCATGATCGGGCCGCCCCTGTGGAAGAGCTTTCACGACTTTTATGGCTTCTCCCGCGAGGAGTCGCTTGTGGTGGCTGACGAGTACCGTGCCTTTTTTGATGAGCTGGGACCGGAAGAGTATCCCGTGTTCGATGGAATCCCCGTGTTGCTCGATGGCCTTGTCGTGCAGGGGCATCGCTTGGCATTGGCGACGTCACGCATGGAGGCAAAGTGCATTGACATGGTGGGCGAGCTGGGGCTTTCGCAGTTTGAGGCGGTGGTCGGCATGAATCCGCCGCAGGGACGCGAGACCAAGGCCGATTCGGTCCGCGATGCCCTGGCGGCACTCGGCGCGACGGCCGACGATGCCGTGATGATCGGCGACCGCTTTAACGACGTTGAGGGCGCGCATGCAATGGGCGTGCCGTGCATCGGCATCTATTCGGGCGCGGCGACGCCGGGCGAGCACGAGGCGGCGGGTGCCGATGCGGTGGTGCACTCGGTGGCCGAGCTTGCTAAACTTTTCGCTATCTAATGACGTAATGTGAGGGGCGGGTGTGGTCGTCGCTCATTGGTAAGGAGGTCGTCCATGAATCAGGTGGAGCAGAACGTTGCCGAGTATGTCGACGAGGTCTGGGAAGATGTCGTCGCCGATATCGAGCAGTTGGTGAGTTATCCGTCCGTGGCAGTTTCTGCCGATGCGGAGCCCGGCGTGCCGTTTGGCCGCCCGGTCCGTGATGCGCTCGATTGCGCGCTCGGCATCGCGCAGAAGCTCGGCTATCAGACGAGCGACGACGGGGGCTATGTGGGAATCGCCGATATCCCGGGTCGCGGCGACAAGCAGCTCGCGACTATCTGCCACGTGGACGTGGTCCCCGCCGGCCCTGGCTGGAACACCGATCCGTTCGCGATGGAGCGTCGCGAGGGCTGGTTG
Source organism: Collinsella sp. (assembly GCA_048244295.1). Taxonomy (GTDB): domain Bacteria; phylum Actinomycetota; class Coriobacteriia; order Coriobacteriales; family Coriobacteriaceae; genus Collinsella. The sequence goes on along the minus strand of DBFAZJ010000192.1, from coordinate 3,139 downwards.
CTCGGTCGCGGCGTGATCGACGACAAGGGCCCGGCAGTGCTGTCGCTTTATGCCGGCGCGTACCTGCTCAAGCACGGCATTGTTCCGCGCTACACCTTCCGCGCGCTGCTGGGCTGCGATGAGGAAGTGGGCATGTCCGACGTTCACCATTATCTGGAGAACCACGCAGACCCCGACTTTTTGTTTACGCCCGATGCCGAGTTCCCGGTCTGCAATGCCGAGAAGGGCCAGTTTGGGGCGACGTTCGTGAGTCCCAAGATCGACGGCGGGCGCATCGTGTCGTGGAGCGGCGCCGAGGCGAGCAATGCCATTCCGTCGCAGTCCATCTGCGAGCTCGCGATTGCCGCCGATGAGCTGCCGGCGCCGGTCGAGAATGCTGACCGCCTGGAGATCACGACACTCGATAACGGGCATGCGCAGATTTTCGCCCACGGTATTGGCGGTCACGCCTCGATGCCCGAGGGGACGATCAATGCCGTCGGCCTGATCGTGTCGTATCTGCGCGAGGCCGAGGACGCGTTTGGTGCACGCGACGAGCGCCTGCTGACGCCTGCCGAGCACGAGTTTGTCAAGTTTCTGGCCTTTGTACATGCGGACGCCTATGGCCGCGGCCTGGGTATCGACGCGACGAGTCCGGCGTTTGGCCCGCTTACCTGCAATCCCGGCGTCATCCGTGTGGTGGATGGCCACATCGAGCAGGTCATCGACGTGCGCTTCCCCGATAGCACCAGTGCTGATACCATCCGCGAGCAGCTCGAGCCGCTCGTGGGGCGCTTTGACGTGACGTGTCGCCTGGGTCATGCAAAGGTGCCGTTCTCGGTGTCTGCCGACGATCCGGCCGTGAAGGCGCTTATCGATACCTATAACGAGTTTACGGGCAAGCACGCCGAGCCTTTTGCCATGGGCGGCGGCACGTACGCGCGCAACTTTGCCCGCGCCGTGTCGTTTGGCCCCGAGGAGACCGGTCTGGAGCTGCCCGCATGGGGCGGCCAGATGCACGGCCCCAACGAGTGCGCCAACGAGGAACAGCTCAAACAAGCGCTCAAGATCTATATTGTTGCGATCCTCCGTTTGAATGAATTAGAGCTTTAGGGTTACGCGGTTTTACCAAACCGCGTAACAGCTCGACGCTGCGCGACGTCCAGAGCGACAATTTGTCATTCAAAAGGCAAGGCATGACCAGAAGGTCTATGCCTTGCCTTTTTCATGCCAACTTGTCGCTCTGGACGTCGCTCGCTGTCCGTCCTCTACCTGCGGCGTTTCCTTGCTCCGGATGCGGTGGTCATTGAGGGTAGTCGTTGGGGACGCTCTTAAATGACTAGTCAAACAAGAACGTCCCCAACGACTAGTCGTTTAAGAGCGTCCCCAATGACTGCTTTCCTCTGGTGTAAAAGGCGCGCCATGCTTGGTGGCGGGTTTGTTATCCGTTTGTAAAGGCTGGGCAGAGCTTGCGGTAAGGGTCTATCAAATGCCCGTAAGAAACCGCAGTTGGCGCGGGCGCTGCTCGATCGGGGCCGTATCTTTCCAAACAGCAAAGCGGGCAGGGTGCCCGCGAGTTGCATGTATGAAAGGAAGATCATGCTCGATCAGGCTTATTCTCGTCGTCAGTTCCTCGGCCTCGCTGGTGGTCTTGCCAGCATCGTCGGTCTCGGTCTCGTTGGTTGCGGCGGTTCCGGCGCATCCGATGCCGCCGACAAGGGTAGCGCCGCTGCTGCCGAGTCCGTCTCCGGCGAGGTGACCTACGACGGCGCCTCCTCGTTCCAGGCTCTCGTCGAGGCCGCTGCCGAGAAGTTCATGGACGCCAACCCCGATGTCTCCGTCTCCGGCTCGGGCAACGGTTCGGGCAAGGGCCTGACCGCTGTCGCCGCCGGCACCGTTACCATCGGTAACTCCGACGTCTTCGCCGAGACCAAGCTCGAGGCCGACCAGGTCAAGAACCTCGTCGACCACGAGGTTGCCGTCGTGGGCATGGGTCCTGTTGTCTCCAAGAACGTGACGGTCGACGATCTGTCCCTCGAGCAGCTCAAGGGCATCTTCTCCGGCCAGATCACCAACTGGAAGGAGGTCGGCGGCGACGACGCCACCATCGTCGTCCTCAACCGCAAGGCCGGCTCCGGCACCCGCGCTACCTTTGAGGCTGCCGTCTTTGGCGACGAGGCCGTCGACTTTAAGGGCGACGCCGAGCTCGATAAGTCCGGCGATGTCCAGACTCAGATGGCCAGCACCGATAACGCCATCTCCTACCTCGACTTCTCGCACTTCGACGACTCCAAGTTCAACGCCATCAAGGTCGAGGGCATCGAGCCCAAGAGCAAGAACGTCACCGATGACTCCTTCAAGATCTGGGCTACCGAGTACATGTACTGCTCCAAGGACGCAGACGAGGCCACCACGGCCTTCCTGGAGTTCATGCTTTCCGATGACGTCCAGGGCAAGCTCGTCGAGGAGCAGGGCTTTATCCCCGTCTCTGCCATGAAGGTCGTCAAGGACGCCAGCGGCAAGGTCTCCGCTAAATAAGTAATCGCCCCGGAAAGGTTTGCAATGGCAAAACAGCTGCCAAAGCGCGACCTTGAGAACGTGGGCCTGGGCGTCACGGGCGCGTGCGTTGCGCTCGTGACGCTTGTCGTTGCCGCGCTCATCTTTATGGTCGCCCAAAAGGGCCTCTCGGCTTTTGTCAAAGACGGCGTCTCGGTCGTCGAGTTTTTCACCGGCACCAAGTGGGACCTGGCCAACACGGCCAAAAACGGCCTGCCCTACACCGGCGCCCTGCTCCTGATCGTCACCTCGTTTGCGGTCATGGCGCTCTCCACGCTTATCGCGCTGCCCATCGCTATCGGCTCTGCCATCTTTGCGGTTGAGATCCAGCCTAAGTTTGGTTCCAAGGTCTTTCAGCCGCTTATTGAGCTTTTGACTGGTATTCCTTCGGTCGTCTTTGGTCTGATCGGTTTTCACGTGGTCGTCGGCCTTATGAAGAGCGTTTTCCACGTAAGCACGGGCTTGGGCATCTTGCCCGGCGCCATCGTGCTGGCCGTCATGATCCTGCCGACGATGACCACGCTTTCGGTCGATGGCCTGCGCGCCGTGCCCGACAGCTACCGCCAGGGCTCGCTCGCGCTGGGCTACACCCGCTGGCAGACCA
>DBFAZJ010000191.1:0-3202 GCA_048244295.1 Collinsella sp. | reverse complement strand
TATCGGCTACATCACCATGTTCAGCGCATTCACGAACTCCTGAGCTTGGGAGCGGCTGCTCAGACTAAAGACACAGGCAGTCAACAGCCTGTTACGTAGGAAAACGTCGCGGCCCTTGATCCTGCTGACCCCCGTAATGTCCTTAAGATAAACAATCTCGGTGTGCTTGCCACCAAAAGTGCCCTTCTTGAGCACCTCGATGCGGTTAGGGTAGATCTTGACGTCTTTAAACCTACCCGAACCTTTGTCCTGGAACAGCAGCGTGTTGTTGTCCATACGCGTCACTCCCGTGGGGTTCGCTAAAACTGTCTCTATGGCCACATTTTAGTCACCGCAAGGCTCCCATGCGAAGGTGCCAGACAGCAAAGCAATTCGTGTCCGCGCGAGGCTTTAAACTAAATGCGATAAAGATGCATTCCACAAGAGGAAAGTGGGGCGACAGTGATGGGCGAACTGGTAAACCGTGGAGAATCGGCAATCGTGCCCGAAGGTTTTTACAAGCAGGTCTCCTCGATTCTCAACGCCGCTCGCGACAAGGCCTATACCGCCGTTAACTTTGCGATGGTTGAGGCATATTGGGAGATCGGCAAGAGTATAGTTGATGAGCAGGGCGGAGAGGAGCGCGCCAAGTATGGAGAGGCGCTGCTCAAGGCCCTCGCAATCAGACTTACCAAGGATTTTGGTAAAGGTTTTGAAGCAAGAGAGCTGCGCAAAATGCGTCAGTTCTATCTTGCATTTCCAATTCGGGACTCACTGCGTCCCGAATTGAGCTGGACACATTACCGCAGGTTAATACGCATTCCTGACCCCGAAGCTCGCACCTGGTACATGAACGAATGCGCCGACTCTCGCTGGAGCACGCGCCAGCTCGAACGCCAGATCAACACCATGTTCCGCGAGCGCCTACTTGCCAGCAAAGACAAGGAGGCTGTCACCCAAGAAATCCAAAAGAGCGCCCCAGCTCGTCGCCCCGAGGATATCATCCGCGATCCATATGTACTGGAGTTTTTAGGTTTCTCGGACGATACTGCGTTTCGCGAGAGCGATCTAGAGCAGGCGCTCATCACGCATCTTCAGAAGTTCCTGCTGGAGCTTGGCCGTGGTTTCGCTTTCGAGGCGCGCCAAAAGCGCATCACCTTTGATGGGCGCCATTTCTATATTGACCTTGTTTTTTACAACTATCTGATGCGCTGCTTCGTGCTCATCGACCTTAAGACGGACGACCTTACGCATCAGGACCTGGGCCAGATGCAAATGTATGTGAACTACTACACGCGCGAGCTCATGAACGAAGGCGACAATCCGCCCATAGGCATCGTGCTCTGCGCGGACAAAAGCGATTCGATTGTCGAGTACACGCTGCCCGAAGACAACGACCAAGTGTTTGCCGCCAAATACCTGCCGTATCTTCCAAGCAAGGAAGAGCTGGCGCGCGAACTAAGCGCCGAGTACCGCGCCATCAACGAAGCGACTAATGGCGAAACGCAAGAGTAGCAGCACGTTGCGACCGAAGCCACCGCAGCCGTCGCAGGCGCACTCGCGGTTGCGACGCACGCTACGAAACAATACCGGTCATGGACGCCGGCAACGACATTCTAGCCGTGGCTGGCGAGCGTGACCTGACAGGCAAAGACGCGGCCTTCGTCTGATGTGGGCCCATTGGCTGCCACAGAAAAGGGCCGGTTGCAGCCGGCCCTAGACGATAATACCTGCGTTGCCCGCGCTTCCGAAGTGTGACTAGCTGAAGAGCGGGTTCCGCGGCACAATCTGATTTTACCCAGTGAGGAGGCTCTTTTGCAGCCGCTCCACTGTTTATTTACATCTGGCACCCTCAAACAATCAGACGGCAGCCCGCACTCCTGAGAGCTGCCCCGCACCCCCGGCCATCACCTTACGGCAACAACCGGTGCTACTCCCCTACTTCCCAAATAGCGCACCCAGCAGACCGCGGCGTTTGGGCTTCTCCTCTCGGTAGGAACCCTCGACGGCGGCTGCAACCTGGCGCGGTTGCTCGCCGCCTCCACGGCGCACGATCTGGTACAGGAAGGGCGATTTAACGTATTTGACCTCGACGGGCGTGGCGTGCACGGTGCTCTCGCCGGACAGATGCAGGCTCGGGCTGAGCGACGCCACGATATGCGTTTCGCGCTTGTCGCTAAACACCACCGCGGCCGCGCGGCCCGTCTGGCCGTTTACGGCAATGCGCACCTGCTCGCCATCGCGGCCGTCTGTCGCCGGACGATCGACAAAGTAGACCGGCACCATCACCAGGCCGTCCTTATGTTTGCGGGCCTTGCGCGCCCACATGCGAATGCTCTTTTTAATGAGCCCCAGTACAGCCTCGGCGTCGTTGCCCGCAACGTCGAGCGCCAACTTATCAATGACCACCTGGTCCTTGGTAGACGCATCGACTGAGACAACGCGAAAGTCACCTTCCTGCATGGCGGGATCGAACGGACCGACCTTGGCAAAGTCCCACGGCTCCAAAATGCCCATGAGGCGAACGTCCAGGTAGTTTGCCCTGGGGTATGCCCAGTCGAGCACCTCGTAGTACACCAAGGCCTCCTTGCTCAGGCCCTTGCCCGGGAAGCTCGCCATCATGCGCAAGTCCGCCAGCGCCATGGGGAAATAGAAGAGCATCATGTCGTTTTGGATCGCGTCTTCCACGTCGTGCCCGGCAAAGGCATCCGGATACTGGCGCACCAGCTGCAGCGCGTTGGCACGTGCCTGCTGCGGCGATATCTCGCAAGGGACGCCCTGTTCGGGAACGTATTCGGCGCCCACGCCCAAGGTCAGGCGCTTACTAAACGTGCCGGGCTTGAGCAGGTCGGCCACGCCAATCTTGTTGCCGCAGGACGGGCACTCAAACACGCGTTGGATCGACTCGCCCTCAAAGGACGCGCCGCAGAAGGGGCAGGGAATGCTCACGTGCGTCGCCTCTTGGAACTCCTGCGCCGTGCCGCGGTCCTCCCACAGCAGGTGCTCAAGAACCGACTGATTGCGCCAGTACGAATTGAAGAAATACCAGTCCGGGTCCTCTGGGCGCTCGAGCTGCGAGACGTGCGTGAGCTTGAGCAGCCCATCAACCACCGTCAACGGCGTATGACGAATGCCCAGGGCGCTCTTGGGCTCCCCGGCGTCCGCTTGCCACGGAATAACCGTTTCGCAATAGGCGCACTCAAAGCTGCGCTTTGCCTGGTGC
>DBFAZJ010000190.1:0-2125 GCA_048244295.1 Collinsella sp. | reverse complement strand
TCGATCTTCTCGCGCGGGTAGTAGATGAGCGTGCACAGCTCGCCCTTTTCGTCAAAGGAGAGCGTGTCGCCAAAGATCTCGTCGACATGCTCGCGCACGACGCCCGAGCAGTTGTTGAGGATGTGCATAAAGGCTTCGTATTCGCCGTGCACGTCACTCATAAAATGCTCAGTGCCTTTGGGCAGGTTGAGAATGGCCGAGAGATTGATGATCTCGGTAAACGCGGATTGCTCGGTGGGAAATTGTCTCGACAGCAGACGCAGATACTTGAAGTCTTGCGGGTTGCGATCGAATGCGACCATGAAACACCTTCCGATATGGTTGGTAAAACTGATAAACAACGTCAAACGTTTATCAGTATGCGCCGCTTTTGTTTCGATTTTGCGCCAGCGGCTGAATTGTCGGCTGAACGGTTTGGTAAATCGATTTAGTTGAGGTAGATATGGCGGTTGGGTGGAGACGACAGAAGGTGTTTTCTCAGATATTTATGCGTGGGGCCGGTGGAGACGATGGTGGTAAAGATGTTCACTATTTTTGGTTCGATTTGGTAAATAGTGGACATATGTACCGCATGTAGGCTCACTGTGCGATAATTTGCGCAGCAATGAGTAAGGAGCCTCATATGAGTGATTTTGTCCTGACCTGTGAATCCGCCGCCGATCGAACCCGTGAGTTCTTTGCGTCGCGCAATATCCCTGTCGTGTGTTTTCATTACGAGATCGACGATGTTGTCTATACGGACGATCTGTATCAGTCGATTACGCCGGACGAGTTTTTTGCCCAGATTGCCGCGGGCGCCATGCCCAAGACGTCTCAGGTGAGCGTGGGTGAGTACGAGGAGTTTTGGGAGCCGTTTGTTGCCGAGGGTAAAGACGTGCTGCACCTGACGTTGTCGTCGGGTATTTCGGGCACGTATTGATCGGCCTGCGTCGCGGCGCAGATGCTTGCGGATCGCTATCCCGAGGGCGGCAAGGTGCGCGTCATCGATTCGCTGGCGGCGTCTTCGGGCTTTGGCCTGTTGTTGGAATATGCCGCCGATGTGCGCGATAGCGGGGCTTCACTCGACGAGACGGCTGCCTGGATCGAGGAGCACAAGCTCAACCTGCACCACTGGTTCTTCTCGACCGATCTGTCGAGCTACCTGCGCGGCGGTCGCATTTCGGCCGCGAGCGCGATCATCGGCACGGCGCTTAAGATTTGCCCGCTTATGACGGTCGATTGCGAAGGTAAGCTGTCGCCACGTGAGAAGATTCGCACTAAGAAGCGCGCGATTTCCGAGATGGCTAAGACCATGATGGCACACGTACAGGACGGTGCAGATTATTCGGGTAAGTGCATCATGTCGCAGTCGGCGTGCCGCGAGGATGCTGAGGCGGTCGCGGCACTGATTGAGGAACAGGTTCCGCAGCTTAAAGGCAAGATTGAGATCAATGACATCGGTACTCTGATTGGCTCGCATACCGGACCTGGTACGGTGGCGCTCTTCTTTATGGGCGACAAGCGCGTGGATTAATTTGCCCCATCACGTCGCTGCATGATTGCTCAAACGAAAACGGCCCGCCTCACGTTTGTGGGGCGGGCCTTGCTGTTGCGGCTAGCGTTTCTTTCCGCGGAAGAAAAGGCCGTGCAGTGACGGCTTGAGGCCGCGGTTGGCGCGATGCTCCTCGACGCGCTCGTGGATCGAAGCGACGCGCTCGATGACTTCGTCGGGAATCGGCACATCGGGATTCATGTTCTCGACTTGGCTGACCTCGGCGGCGGCGACCTGGTCGATAATGGGCACGTTGTCGCGCGAGATGACAGGTGTGGCGTCTTCCTTCATCTTGCGATAACGCTGCATCATGTCGGTCTGTAGCTGCTGGGCCGAAGGCGGTGTCCAGATGATGGCGTTGGCGCCGGCGGCGATGGTCTCGCGAATGCTCTCGGGCGTCTTGCCGCCCGGCGCGATAAGCGGCAGGTTGGGATAGTGCTCGCGCAGCTCGCGTAGGACCTGGGGCGTGTTCTTGCCGGCGGCGATGTTGAGAATCTTGGCTCCGGCGCGCACCTTGGCGTGAGCATCGTCGTCGCAGCGAACGACCGTGGCGATGACGGGGATGTCGGCGATGTTGGTGATGTGCTCGACCAT
>DBFAZJ010000189.1:0-5197 GCA_048244295.1 Collinsella sp. | reverse complement strand
CGGCCGCGGGTCTGGTGGATGGCGCTTTCACGGTGGTATCCTTCCGGTAGTCGTTCGACCGGATGGCCTCCCCCTCGGCACTCACATTACCAGCCGCGGCACCTGCCCGGCACTTTCCTATCAGCCGTCGGGGGCGGCGCGTCCCGCGCCGGCAGCACCCAACGGGCCCTCTCGGGGGGCAGGGACGTTCGGCCGTGCGCGGGCGCCCGGTCGGCGGCCCGTTCTGGGCGCGCCTCAATCGTAGCCCGAGACGGTCCCGGGCTGACAATTTCGACTGTAATGGACGTTCTTAAACGACCAGTCATCGGGGACAGTCTTTGCCGATTCGCCGGCTCGCCGGCCGTGCTGGCAAGGACTGTCCCTAACTGCCGGCAGAAAAGGAACGTCCCTAGCTGCCAGGTGGCGAGGCACTCATTTAAGTCTGTCCCCAATGAGTGGTTTCAGTCATTTAAGTCTGTCCCCAATGAGTACCTAATGACTGGGCGCCGTGCTTGACATTAACCCCGCTTCAACGGGTACCATCTCCTATGTCTGTAACGCCATATAGACCGAGGGGATAGATCTATGACCGCAACTGCACCCGCAGCACCCGCTAAGGTGTACTTCACCAACCTACGCACGCATGCTCGCGAGAGCCAGCTCGACAAACTCAAGCGCCTCATCCGTCACGCCGGTATCGAGCAGATTGACTTTGAGAACAAGTTCGTCGCCATCAAGATCCATTTTGGCGAGTTGGGCAACCTGAGCTTTTTGCGCCCCAACTACGCTCGCGCCGTCGCGGATGTCGTGAAGGAGCTGGGCGGCAAGCCCTTCCTCACCGACTGCAACACGCTCTATGTCGGTAGCCGTAAAAACGCGCTCGAGCACATCGACACCGCCTACCAGAACGGCTTTACCCCGTATGCCACGGGTTGCCAGATCATCATCGCCGACGGCCTCAAGGGCACCGACGAGGAGCTCGTCCCGGTCGAGGGCGGCGAGTACGTGCACGAGGCCAAGATCGGTCAGGCACTCATGGATGCCGATATCGTGATCAGCCTCACCCACTTTAAGGGCCATGAGCAGGCCGGCTTTGGCGGCGCCATGAAGAACCTGGGTATGGGAGGCGGCAGCCGCGCCGGCAAGATGGAGCAGCATGCCGCCGGCAAGCCGAACGTCGCGACCGAGCACTGCGTTGGCTGCCATGCCTGCGAGAAAATCTGCGCGCACAACGCTATCTCGTTCGACGACACCCGCGAGCGCGAGCTTGCCAACGGCAACACCCGCACGGTGCACGTCGCCGCTATCGACCACAATCGCTGCGTGGGCTGCGGACGCTGCATTGCGGCATGCAACCAGGACTGCATCAAGCCCGGCTATGACGCCGCGGCCGATGTGCTCAACTGCAAGATCGCCGAGTACACCAAGGCCGTTGTCGACGGCCGCCCGAGCTTCCATATCTCGCTTGCCATGGATATCAGCCCCAACTGCGATTGCCATCCCGAAAACGACACGCCTATCGTCAACGATATCGGTATGTTTGCGAGCTTCGACCCGGTCGCCATCGACCAGGCCTGCGCCGATGCCGTCATGGCATCCGAGCCGCTGCCCAACACCGAGCTCACCGATAGCGCGGCCAAGATGGAGCATAACCACGAGCATCTGGAGGGCGAGCAGGCGCGTGACCCCTTCTGCATCACACATCCTGACACCGACTGGCGCGCGTGCATCGCGCATGCCGAGAAGATCGGCTTGGGCACGAGCAAGTACGAGCTCATCGAGGTTAAATAGCGTCGTCCTATTGGACAAAGAACGCGATTTTGTTGCGTAACTCAATTAAAAACCGCCTGTGAGCACGGTGCTCGCAGGCGGTTTTTCGGAAGTATGCGGCAAATTCTGAGACTGCCGAGCACACGACGTTTTTTGGCAACAAAACCCCTGATAAATTGTTGGTAAAACTGCGGTCCGGTTGGCAGTTCCGGATTTTGCCGCATACTTCCGAAAATAGGGGGTTAGATAAATCCCCAGACGCCGCTTTTTCCCTAAAAATTCCTATCGAGGAAGTCGTCGACCGTGTTCCAGTAGAGCTCGGGGTCAACTTGCGCACTCTTGGCGTGGGTGGCGCCATGGATGGTGAGCTTTTGCTTGACCTTGCTGGCGCACGCCTCGTAGTTTTGATCGAGCATACTGTACGGCACAAAGGTGTCCTGGTCGCCGTGGATAAACAGCATGGGAACCGTCGCGTGTTTGAGTTGCTCCACACTGCTCGCCTTATGAAAGTCGTAGCCCGCGCGCACGTTGCACACCAAGTTTGCTACATCGAGCAAGGGAAAGCTGGGCAGGCCGAACACATCCTTGAGCTGCAGGGAAAACTCGTCCCAAACGCTCGTATAACCGCAGTCCTCGATAATGCATTTAACGTTTGCGGGCAGAGATTCCCCCGCGACGTTCATGGCGGTTGCCGCACCCATCGACTCGCCAAAGACCAGGATGCGCGCCTCGGGGTCAGCCTGAACGATTCGCTCGATCCATGCGACGATGTCGAGGCGCTCGGGCCAGCCCATGCCGATATAGTCGCCGCCGGAGCGCTCGTGGGCACGGGCGGCGGGTGCGAGTACGTTCATGCCGCGGTCGTGGAATCGTTTGGCGTATCGGGCCATACCGATGGGCTCGTTGGTATATCCATGCAGGCAGACGGCGTAGTCGTGCGTGCTCTCCGGTGCAGCAAAATACCAAGCGGCGAGCTCGGTTCCGTCATCTGCGGTGAGGCTGCTGCTCTCGCGGTTCTCTTTAAACCACGCCCGCGCCTCGGTTTCCTCGGCATCCGGCTGCTCACCTTTTTTGTCGGCCTTACCATCCTGCATCATCTTCATGGTGTAGGGCGCTTGGGGGTTCAGGGCAAAGTCAAACAAAAAGTTGCCGGCAAATCCGAGCAACGTGACAACGAGCGCCAGCGCAACGACGCCGGCTATCTTGAGCTTTCGATGGGAACGTGTGTTTTGAGACATAAGAAGCTTTCCTATAAGATGTTAATACATCAACATTTAATGCAAGCGCATTATGGACGTTCGCCGTTGATGCGTCAACAGGCAAAGAATGGGTAAACAAAGGGTCACGTATGGTGCAAATTTCGCACGTACCTAGACGCTTTGATATAGTGTTGAGAACTCTTTACGTTGGAGGATGTAACCGGCATGTCCGATTCGAGCGACAGTTCTAAGCCGCGGCCCAAGACCGCGGCCGTTCCACACTACACGGTGGGCGAGGAGATCATGAACTCCGTCACCCATGGTGTCGGCTGCCTGCTGGGTATCGCGGGCCTGGTGCTCCTGATCGTATTCGCTGCCCTGCGCGGCGGAGGCCCGGCCCACATGGCCGCGGCAATCGTCTATGGCGTCAGCATTATCCTCGAATATCTAGCCTCCACGCTCTACCACGCGATTCAGCCCGCGGGCGCCAAGCGCGTGTTCCGCATCATCGACCACAGCTGCATCTACCTGCTCATAGCTGGCAGCTATACGCCGTTTTGCCTCATCACGCTCGCAAACGACGGCGGCGCTGTGCTGTTCTTTGCCGTATGGGCCATCGCCATCATCGGCATCGCCCTCGAGTGCTTTATGCGCGAGCGCCAGCCGCACTGGGTAAGCGGCCTGGTCTACCTGCTGATGGGCTGGCTCGTTGTCTTTAAGCTGCCCGAACTTGTGGCGCTGCTCAACCCCGTGGCACTTGCCCTGCTCGCCGTCGGCGGCGTGTGCTACACCGCGGGCGTGCCGTTCTATATCGCCAAAAACGTGCGCTATCTTCACAGCGTGTTTCACCTGTGGGTACTCGCCGGCAGCATCTTCCAGTTCATGGCGGTGATCCTCTTCGTAATCTAGCGATCGCGTCTGTGCCCGCGGACCTATCCAGGCGGCCGCCGGGCGCAACTGCCCTATCCGTCACCTACGCTTACTACCTAACGTCCCGAATCTTGGAGGTTCGAGAAACTCCCGATGGACATAACCATCTCCCTTATCACCACCCTCGTTTTGACCCTCATCAACGGCTACTTCTCTATGTCCGAGATGGCGCTCACCACGGCCAAGCGCGCCGTGCTGGAGCACGAGGCCGAGGAAGGCGACAAGCGCGCCGAGCGTGCCATTAAGCTGGCTGCCGACTCCGACCAGCTGCTCGCCACCATCCAGGTCGCCATCACGCTCGTGGGCTTCGCCTCGTCCGCCGTCGCCTCGACGAGTCTGTCCGACCCGCTCGCCACGTGGCTCATGAGCTTTGGCATCGCGCCGCTCTCCGCCATCGCGCGCGGCCTGGCGCCGGTCATCATCACCGTCGCGGTCGCCTTCGTGTCCATTGTGATCGGCGAGCTTGTGCCCAAGCGCATCGGCCTGGCCAATGCCGAGGGCGTGTCCAAGCAGGTCGTGGGCCCGCTTTCCGTGTTCCAAAAGATCGCCCGTCCACTCGTGTGGCTGACCGGCGCTTGCTCCGATGGCCTGGCCCGTATCCTGCGCATCAAGAGTGCCGACGACCGCCAGAACGTCTCGGAAGAAGAGATTAAGTACATGGTCTCGGAGCAGGACGACCTGCTCGACGAGGAAAAGCGCATGATCCACGAGATCTTCGACCTGGGCGACACCGTTGCCCGCGAGGTCATGGTGCCGCGCGTGGACACCACCATGTGCGAGGACGACGAGACGGTCGCCGACGTGCTGTCCACCATGCGCCAGACCGGCTTCAGCCGCATCCCCGTCTATCACGAGGATCCCGACAACGTCGCCGGCATCGCGCACATCAAGGACCTGATTCAGCCCGCGCTCGACGGCAAGGGCGACCAGCCCATCGCCGGCTTTTTGCGCGACGCCACCTTTGTGCCCGACACCAAGGACATCCTGCCGCTGCTGTCCGAGATGCAGACCTCGCACGACCAGATCGTGGTGGTCGTGGACGAGTACGGCGGCACGGCCGGCATTATCACCATCGAGGATATCGTCGAGGAGATCGTCGGCGAGATCGAGGACGAGTTCGACCCCGACAACAAGTATCTCACGCGCCTTTCGCGCCGCGAGTGGCTCGTTGATGGGCGTTTTTCGTGCGATGACGCGATTGAGCTTGGTTGGCCGCTCGAGGAAAGCGATGATTATGAGACCATCGCCGGCTGGATTTTGGAGCTTTGCGACTCGGTGCCCGACATCGGAGAGGTGTTTGAGGTCGCGGGGTACAAGTT
>DBFAZJ010000188.1:0-14579 GCA_048244295.1 Collinsella sp. | reverse complement strand
ATTCCTTACTCTTCTAGAGGTGCCGTACCACCTTGGCCGGCACGTAGTTGAACAAACGTATTCGAGTATACACGCGCGGGTTTCTGCTGCAAGAACAATTTTTTACGCAGACAAAAAGACAAAACCCGCACATGATAACCGCCCGTCTCACGAATGAGACGGGCGGCATGAAGGGGGCTACGTTAGACGCCCATACGTAAAACGTTAGGCGGAACGCTTGGCCTCGAGCTTGGCCTGAGCGGCGGCCAGGCGCGCGAGGGGCACGCGATAGGGCGAGCAGGACACGTAGTCCACGTCGGCCACGTTAAACAGACCCTTGATGGACTTGGGGTCGCCGCCGTGCTCGCCGCACACGCCAAAGTGCATGTCGGGGTTGGTGGCGCGGCCCTTCTCGACAGCCATACGCACCAGTTCGAGTACTGCCGTGTCGATGGTCTCGAAGGGATTGTCCTTCAAGATCTTCTTATGCATGTACAGCGGGATGAACTTAGCCTCGGCGTCGTCACGCGAGAAACCGAAGGTCGTCTGGGTGAGGTCGTTGGTGCCAAAGCAGAAGAAGTCTGCGTGATGGGCGATCTCGTCAGCGACCATGCAGGCGCGCGGCAGCTCGAGCATCGTGCCCACAGGAATATTGAGCTCGACGCCTTCTTCGGCGGAAACCTCGGCGATTACGCGCTCAATGACCTCGCGGGTCTGGACATGCTCGGCCGTGATGGAAACGAGCGGAACCATGATCTCGGGGCGCGGGTCGACGCCCTCTTTGATAAGGCGGGCAGCAGCCGTGGCGACAGCGCGAACCTGCATGAGGGGCAAATCGCTAAAGACGACGGACAGGCGCACGCCGCGTAGGCCGAGCATCGGGTTAGACTCGACCATGCCGTCGATACGACGCAGGCGGGCGCGCAGGACGGCAAGCTCTTCCTCGCTGGCGCCAGCGGCTTCCTTCTTGGTGATGGCGACCTCAAGCTCGCGAGGATTATCCAGGAACTCATGAAGCGGCGGATCGAGCAGGCGGACGACCACATCGCGACCGGACATGGTCTTGAACATCGCCAGGAAGTCCTCGGTCTGAACCTTGAGCAGGTCGGCCAGGGCCTGCTGCTTCACGGCCTCATCGTCAGACAGGATAAAGCTCTGGATGATGTTCTTGCGGTCGCCCAGGAACATGTGCTCGGTGCGGCACAGGCCGATGGCCTCGGCGCCAAACTCGAGCGCAAGCTCGGCATCCTCGGGATTGTCGGCGTTGACGCGCACATGGTTGGCATGGCCACAGGTCTCGTCCAGGCGAATCTCGTCGGCCCAGGACAGGATGGTATCCAGATCACCGGTGAGCTCGGCGGAGACCAGGTCAACGGCGCCGTCGACGACGATACCCTGGGTGCCGTCGATGGAGATGACATCGCCCTCGCGCAGCACGCGGTCACTGCCCTCGATACGCACAACCTTCTCAGCAGCGTCGATGTGGAAGCGCTCAACGCCGCAGACGCAGGGCGTACCCATGCCGCGAGCGATAACGGCGGCATGGCTCGTCTTTCCTCCGTGGCTGGTCAGAATGCCCTCGGCGGCAACCATACCCTTCAGGTCGTCGGGGTTGGTCTCCCAACGAACCAGAATGACCTTGTGGCCCTCGTTGGCGCGCGCGACGGCGTCATCACTCGAGAACACGACCTCGCCCACGGCGGCACCGGGGCTGGCGTTCAGACCGCTGGCCAGCGCCTCGTACCTCTTGGAAGCGTCAAACTGCGGGTGCAGGAGTTGGTCGAGCTGTGCGGGATCGATGCGGCTCACGGCCTCCTCACGGGTGATCAGGCCCTCCTCGACCATCTCGATGGCGATACGCAGGGCGGCGGTGGCGGTGCGCTTGCCCACGCGAGTCTGGAGCATCCAGAGCTTTCCCTGCTCGATAGTGAACTCGATATCGCACATATCGCGGTAGTGGTCCTCGAGCGTCAGGAACACGCGCTCGAGTTCCTCGCCTGCGGACTCAAGACCCGGGGTGGTCTTGAGGTCGGCGATGGGCTCGGTGTTGCGGATGCCGGCGACGACGTCCTCGCCCTGGGCGTTGACCAAAAAGTCGCCGTAGAATTCCTTGGTGCCATCGGCCGGGTTGCGCGTGAAGGCAACGCCAGTCGCAGAGGTCTCGCCCTTGTTACCAAATGCCATGGCCTGAACGTTGACGGCGGTACCGAGCTCGTCGGAGATACCATGCTGCTTGCGGTAGATGCAAGCACGCTCGTTCATCCAGCTGCCAAAAACAGCCTGAATGGCAAGGCGCAACTGGAGCTCTGGATCATGCGGGAAGACGGGTTTGCCGTCGGCGACCTCAAGCTCGGGATACAGGGCGGCCTCGACGTTATCGGAGAAGATGTCCTTGAATGTCTCGACGAGCTCCTGCAGATCCTCGGCCGAAAGCTCGGAATCGACGCGGACGCCGGCGACCAGACGAGCCTGGGTCAGGGCATTCTCGAACAGATCGGCATCGACGCCCATGACGACGTTGGAGAACATCTGGATAAAGCGACGATAGCTGTCCCACGCAAAGCGCGGATTTTGCGTCTGGGCGATGAGACCCTGGACGGAATCGTCGTTGAGACCCAGGTTGAGAACCGTGTCCATCATACCGGGCATGGAGAACGGAGCGCCCGAGCGCACCGATACGAGCAGCGGGTCGTTGGCGTCACCGAGCTTCTTGCCGCAGCGAGCCTCGAGGTCGGCCTCGGCGGCAACGATTTCATCGAGTGCGCCATCAGGCCACACGTTGCCGGCACCGGAGTACTCGACACAGGTCTGGCAGGTAATGGTAAAGCCGCCGGGAACCGGCAGGCCGATACGGCTCATCTCGGCAAGGTTCGCGCCCTTGCCGCCAAGCACGAAGTTCATGGACTTGTCGCCCTCAGTGACACAGATGCCCTGGGCGTCGGTTCCAAAACGATAAACCCTCTTGCAATCGCTCACGATACTTCCCCTTCCATGCGCTCTCGCGCACGACCGTGGTGACGAATCGACCCGCCTGATGCGGGCCGTGAGGGTACTATACGGCGGGCATTGAGCGGGCTTGCGTAGAGGGCGCGGGGTTTGGTAAACGTGGTAAATGTGGCGGTAAACGGTAGGTAAAGGTGGTTACCTTATGAAGATACCGCTACAAGAAAATGCAGGTCAAATGCGATGTTTTTGCTAAATCGCTTTACCATAAGTAGCTCTTTTGGGACGGGGCTTTTTTAGCTGCCCCCGTCGGCAATCGGCAAAAAAGCTCGCGGCCTCAGTCGGGGTAGCTAAAAAAGCCCCGTCCCAAATTAGCTACTTTTGTTGGGCTCCACGGGCGGCGCGGCGGGCGCGGGCTTCTTGGATTTCCTCCAAGTGGCTAATGATCTCGGCAGCGCTTTCCTCGATGGCCTTGCCGTCGGTACGCACCACAAAGCAGCCTAGGCGCTTCATGAGGGCACGAGCTTCCTCGAGCTCGCTGCGCACGCTCTCGGGCTCGGCATAGGAGCCGGCAACGGCACGGGCGTAGTCATCGCCCAAGCGGCTATCGCGAATCTCGGAAATAACGTCGACGGTCGAAATCAGGCCAAACAAACGCATCGGGTCGACCTCGTAAATTGACTTGGGCGGCTCCATGCCATGGGCCAACGGAACATTGGCAACCTTGTAACCTTGAAAGGCCAAAAACATCGACAGCGGCGTCTTGGACGTGCGCGATACGCCCAGCAGCACGATATCGGCACCCGACAGATCGTCGCAGCCGCGTCCATCATCGTGCTCAACGAAATATTCCATGGCCTCGATACGATGGAAATAGCGGTCATCGGTCCTGTGAATCACGCCCGCAACGCCTTTGGGCGGCACACCGATGAGCGACGACAGCACGGCGAGCGTCGGGCCGATCAGGTCGACCGAGCGAATATGCAGCATGCCCAGGTAATCGAGCACACGAGCACGTAGCGCCGGGTCGACGATGGTATGGAACACGGCGATATCGCGATGGTCGGCATCGACGCGCGGCCCCACAAATGACTTGACCTGCTCCACAGAAGTCACCTTAGGCAGGCGCAAAACACAAAAAGCCCCTTCATCAAATTGCCCGGACGCCGCAAGCACCACCTCACAAGCGGTATCACCGAGCGAGTCGGAGATAACGATAACGGTGGGACGAGCGGTGACCGGGCAATCCATGCGGGGCTCCTTTTGCGCTTATGCGCAGGCTAGCTTACTTTTTGCGGGCAAGCTCACCGATGTTGGCAATGCCGGAGAAAACGGCCTCGAAGCGGTTGAGCAGCTTAAGGCGATTATCGCGGAGCTGCTCGTCCTTGTCCATGACCATAACCTCATCGAAGAAGCGGTCGATGGGGGCGCGCAGGGCGGCAAGGGCCGCAAATGCGGCCGGGTAATCCTCGGCAGCAAGGGCGGCGTCGACAGCGGTCTGAGCAGCCTCGGAGGCATCGGCAAGCGCGAGCTCGACCTCGCCCATCAGGGCGCGGTCGTACTCCGCGCCCAGCTCGGGCTTGGAGATATGCGCGGCACGGGCATAGGCCGTCGCCAGGTTGTCAAAGGTCTCGGCGTCGTTCTTGCGAGCCTCGTCGAGGGCGGCGCAGCGGGCGAAGAAGACGGACGGGGCGATGATGTGCACCGCAGAGACGGCGGCAACGGTATCGGCCGGGATCTTCTCGTCGCGGGCCATGCTCACCAGGCGGCCATGGAAGAAGTCGCGAACCTGCTGGGCGACTTCGGCGGCGTCAAACTCAATGCCCTGCTCACTATAGAGCTCGAGCGCAAAGTCGATGAGCGACGTGGGGTCGATCGGCAGGCGGTCGCGCAGGATGTTGATGATGCCGATAGCGGCACGACGCAGCGCATAGGGGTCGGAGGAGCCGGTCGGGGGCTCGCCGATGGCAAAGATACCGGCAATGGTATCGAGCTTGTCAGCACAGGCCACGATGCAGCCAGCGGTGCCCTCGGGCAGATCATCGCCGGCAAAGCGGGGACGATAATGATCGCGGATAGCATGGGCGACCTCGTCGTTCTCCCCCATCGCGATGGCGTAGTAACCGCCCATCACGCCCTGCTGGCTCGTGAACTCGACGACGGCGTTAGACACCAGGTCGGCCTTGCACAGGTGAGCGGCGCGAGCCGCATCGGCGGCCAGATGGGCACCCAGGTGAGCCTCGCGGGCGATGGCGAGCGCGAGCTGCTCAATACGCTCGGACTTGGCGAGCACGCTACCGAGCTTCTCCTGGAAGGCGACCTTGGCCAGACGCTCGCGGAACTCGTCAAGGGAGATCTTCAGGTCCTCCTCATAGAAGAACTTGGCGTCGTCCAGACGGGCGCGCACGACGCGCTCGTTGCCGTCGATCACGCGCTCGGCATTCTCGGGCTTGCTGTTGGAGACGACTACGAACTCACGCGTGAGCTTGCCCTCGCCGTCATAAATCGGGAAGTAGCGCTGGTTGGTGAGCATGGACTCGCAGATGATCTCGTGCGGGACCTTGAGGAACTCCTCATCGAAGGTACCGACAAGCACCGTCGGCCACTCGCAGAGGTTAATGACCTCCTCAAAGACCTTCTTGGGCGTGTCGACATGGCAGCCGGGGCGCGCAGCCTCGACCTCGGCGATACCGGCAAGGATGGCCTCGCGACGACGCTCGGCAGAGAGCACGCCGGCGTCCTCGAGCACCTGCTCGTAGACGGCGGGGCTGGCGACCACATGGTCACCGGGGCCCAGAACGCGATGTCCGCGCGTGGTATTGCCACTCGTCACATCGGCAAACGACACGGGCACGACGTCCTCACCCAAAAGGCAGCAGATCCAACGGACCGGACGAACAAACGTAGCGTGCTCGTGGCCCCAGCGCTGGCTGCGGTAGTTGGGCCACTGCAGGCCGGCGATAGTCTTCTCGCACAGAGACGTCAGGATCGGCGTAGCCGGAGCGGAGGGAATGTTCTTCTCGGCGAACACGTACTCGCGGCCGTCGGTGTCCTCGCGACGGACCAGGTCCTCGGCAGCCACACCGCACTTGCGGGCAAAGCCCTGGGCGGCCTTGGTGGCGTTGCCGTCGGCATCGAAGGCAATGTTTGCCGCGGGGCCGCGCTTGACCTCGTGAACCTCGTCGGTCGCGGTGGCGACGTCGGCAACGAGCGCAGCCAGGCGGCGCGGGCTCGAGATCACGCGGACCTCGCCGTGGGCCAGACCGGCCTCGTCGAGACCCTTGGCGATCATGGTGCCAAGCTGCTTGACGGCATTGTTCAGCGGTGCGGAGGGCATTTCTTCCGTACCGATCTCAAACAGGAAATCCTTAGCGTCTGCCATGGCTTACGCCACCTCGCCTTCCTGGTCGGCATTCTCGTTGACTCCGGCGACCTCGGCCATGTAGGCCTCGCAGCACACCTTGGCGACGGCGCGGACGCGCAGGATGTAGTTGGCACGCTCGACCGCGGACAGCGCGCCACGGGCATCGAGCAGGTTGAAGGCGTGGCTGCACTTCATGACGCAGTCGTACGCCGGCAGCGGCAGCTTGCGCTCCAGACAGGAGTGGCACTCGGCCTCGTAGTCGTCAAACTTCTGACGCATCATCTCGACGTTGGCGACCTCAAAGTTGTAGGCGCTGAACTCGCGCTCGTTCTCGAGGAACACGTCGCCATAGGTCATGGGCGTGCCGTCGGGCAGGTAGCTCCACACCAAGTCGTAGACGGAATTGACGCCCTGCGCATACATGGCGATGCGCTCCAGGCCATAGGTGATCTCGACGGGCACGGGGTCGACCTCGATACCGCCCACCTGCTGGAAGTACGTAAACTGCGTGACCTCCATGCCATTGAGCCAGACCTCCCAGCCAAGGCCCCAGGCGCCGAGCGTCGGGCTCTCCCAGTCGTCCTCGACAAAGCGGACGTCATGGTCGTTGGGGTCCAGACCGATAGCGGCAAGAGACCCCAGGTAAAGCTCCTGGGCGTTGACCGGAGAGGGCTTGATGAGCACCTGGAACTGATAGTAGTGCTGCATGCGGTTGGGGTTCTCGCCGTAGCGGCCGTCGGCGGGACGGCGGCAAGGCTGCGCATAGCAGGTGCGCCACTCGGCGGGACCGAGCGAGCGCAGCGTGGTCGCGGTATGGAAGGTACCGGCACCGACCTCGGAGTCATAGGGCTGCATAATGACGCAGCCCTGCTCGCCCCAGTACTGCTGGAGACGCAAGATGATGTCTTGGAAGGAAAGCGATGAAGCGTTCATGCCTCTAATATCCCCTCGTCGAAACGATTACACGGTTAGGTACTGTACTATAGCGGTTTTTAGTCGATAGCGCCGATGCGGTTGAGCGGCCAGTAGCGCACAAGCGCCACAGCGATCAAATCAGAGCGATCGACGGGACCAAAGTAGCGTGAGTCGGCAGAGTTTTCGCGGTTGTCGCCCATCACCCACACGCACCCGTCGGGAACGGTGTAGGGATAGCTTACCTGAGCGCCGGGCGCTTGGACCGAAAGTGGCCAGCTCATGCCCGTCGTATAGTCCTCGTCGAGCGCTTGGCCGTCAACGACCACCTTGCCATCCTGCAGGTCGACCGTCTGCCCGGCCGTGGCAATAACACGCTTGACAAGAACATCATGCTCGGAGGTGCCATCGGGGTTGTGAAACACCACGATATCGCCCTGCTTGATGGGCTGACCGAGCTCGAGGCTCACCTTTTGTGCCAGGATCTGGTCGCCAATCTCGATCGTGTCCTCCATAGAGCCGGTGGGCACCACAAAGGGCTCGACCACAAAGGTGCGGATCAGGAAGGTGGCCACGAGTGCGATCGCGATGACCGCGATCCACTCAAAAGCGCCCCTCAACGCGGAATGTTGCGTAGGAACCATACTCACTCCTCGCTCTGCGAATACGAAGCGTCAAGGATCTCCTGCGCGTAAGCGCGCTCCTCGGGCGTGAGCCGCGCCGTCTCGATCAGATCGGGACGCCAGCGGCAGGTGCGCTCGATGGCGTTCTTGCGACGCCAGGCATCGACCTTGGCGTGATCGCCGCTCACAAGCACCGGCGGCACGCCCTCGCCATTGAACTCGGCGGGGCGGGTGTACTGCGCGTACTCGAGCAGGCCACCGTCCTCGGCGGTCGAGAAGGACTCGTCCACATTGCTCATCTCGTCGCCCAGGGCGCCGGGAATCAAACGCACGACGGCGTCGGCCACGACCATAGCGGGCAGCTCGCCGCCCGTGAGCACGTAGTCGCCGATCGACAGACGTTCATCGGCATACGCATACGCGCGCTCGTCGACGCCCTCGTAACGGCTGCACACAAACAGCAGGCGCTCGCTTTTGAGCAGGCGCTCGGCCACATGCTGCGTAAAGGGCTCGCCACAGGGGGTAAAGAACACCACAGTGGGCTTGGGACCCTCTGCGCTAATGGCCTCGATGGCCTCTGCGATAGGCTCGACCTTCATGAGCATGCCCTGCCCGCCGCCGTACGGCTCGTCATCGACGGTGCGATGGCGGTCGTGCGTCCAGTCGCGCAGGTTATACGCCTTAAAATCAAAAAGGCCGGCCTTGCGGGCGCGGCCCAAAATCGATGTGGACATGACGGGCTCAAACATCTCGGGAAAGACCGAAAGGGTCTCGATCAGCATGTTGTCCTCCCTACTTGTCCATATCGATCAGGCCGTCCATAACATGGACGGAAATTGTTCCTGTGTCGGGAAGATCGAGCACAACCTGCTCGATCACGGGAATCAGTACCTCGCCGTACCGATCGCCCTCGACAACCCAAACATCATTAGCGGGCGTCGACATGATCTCGACGATCGTGCCGAGCGAACCGAAGCGCTCGTCGACCACCTCGCGACCCATCAGGTCGGTATAGGCAGCGTCGAGCGAATCGAGCTCAAAGTCGTCACGATTTGCCAGCACGTAGCATCCCGTGATGCCCTCGGCGGCCGTCAAGTCGTCAATGCCCTCAAACGAGACCAGATCGCCATCGCCCGTATCGGTGACGGACGCGACCGTGCAAAAGCGGTCGCGCTTGAGCGCCGGCGGCGTCAGGGCGACGCGCATACCCGGCTCTAATACAGAAGGAAGCCCCCGCAGCGGCTGCGCGAGGACCTCCCCCTTCCTTCCGTGCGGCTTGACCACACGGGCGATGTTTTTGTACTGGGACCTCAAGGTCCTAGCCCAGAACCTCTACCTCGACAGCAGTGTCGAGGCGAGCGGCCAGTGCACGGGCGAGCGTGCGAATGGCCTTGATGGTACGGCCACGACGGCCGATGACCTTAGCGACGTCATCCTCGGCGACCGAAACCTCAATCGTAGAGGCGTCGTCACCATCGATGACCTCAAGGCTCACGGAATCCGGGTCGTCGACGATCTGAACAACGAGATATTCGACGAGATCGGCGATGCGATCTGAGAGCATTGCCTCACCCTCGAGCTGTGCAGCGTCAACCTCAGGCACGATTTACTCCTCGGCGCCCTCAGCGGCCTCAGCGGCAGCCTTAGCGGCCTCGGCCTCTTTGGCGAGCTGCTTCTTGGACTTCTTGACGACGGTCTCGGTCTTCTCGCCCTCGTTGGCGGCCTTGACCAGAGCGGCGACGGCGTCGGTGAGCTGAGCGCCCTTGGACTGCCAGTCGGCGATCTTCTCGAGGTCGAGGTTGATGGTCTTGGGGGCGGTCATCGGGTTGTAGCGGCCAACCTCCTCGATGATACGACCGTCACGCGGGGCGCGGGAATCGGCGACGACGACACGGTAGTACGGACGCTTCTTAGCGCCGTGACGAGCAAGGCGAATCTTGACTGCCAAAGGAAACTCCTCCAACCAAGCAGCTTTAGGCTGCAACTACAAACAAACAGTTGAACATAATACGCCATCGACGCGGGCAGGTGAAGTCCGTGAGACCAACTTCTTCGGTGTAGTCGAGGGCAAATCCATATCTTAGACAAGAATTCGGGATTTGCAAGCACATACACGCACCCCACATGAGCTGCGCGGTATACTCATGCCATGGAAAGACGCGAACATACATACGGTTATGAGGATGCCATGGGCGTCACGCCGCCTCCCTGGACGGGTCCGGCGGTGGGCCTCATGGACCTCGATGCGTTTTTTGCGAGCGTGGAGATGCTCGATCATCCCGAATGGCGCGGAAAGCCGCTCATCGTGGGCGGAGACGCCGATTCGCGCGGCGTCGTATCCACATGTTCGTATGAGGCGCGTCGCTTTGGCGTGCACTCTGCCATGCCCTCGGCCGAGGCGCGGCGCCTGTGCCCGCAAGCCATTTGGACGCACGGGCACTTTGATCGCTACCGCGAGGTGAGCGCGCAGGTCATGGCGATTCTCGCCGACGAGACCCCGCGCGTTGAGCGCGTATCCATCGACGAGGCCTTTATCGACATCACGCCAGGTCGCTTTGCACCCGAGGACCCGCTGCTGGTTGCACGGCGCATAAGCGACCGCGTGGCAGCGCTGGGAGTGACCTGCTCAATTGGCGTGGGCTGCAACAAGACGGTCGCAAAGATCGCAAGCGAGCGGGACAAGCCATTTGGGCTGACCATCGTACGCCCTGGAACCGAGCAGCGCTTTTTGGCAGCGCTGCCGGTATCTGCCATGAGCGGCATCGGGCGCTCGGCAGAAGAGCGACTGCGCCGCATGCGCATCTACACGCTCGGCGAGCTATCCCGCGCACCGGAATCCACCTTGGCCTCTATTTTTGGCATCAACGGCGAACGCATGCGCCAGCGTGCGCTGGGACTCGAACTCTCCGAAGTCACGAGCCTCGATGAAGAGCGCGAGGTCAAGTCGGTCAGCAATGAACGCACCTTTGCGAAAGATTTAACTGAGCGTGGGGACATCGAAGCGGCGATTGCGCTATTGGGAGAGTCAGTGGGACGCCGTCTGCGCCGTCAGGGACTAACGGGCGCCACGGTGACGCTCAAACTCAAGTATTCGTATGGAAGCGGTCGCTCGGCACAGCGCCGGCTGCCCCATCCGACCGACGATGAGAACATCTTCGTGGCAGTGGCGCTCGAACTGCTCGACAACATCTGGCAGGAAGGGATGCATGTGCGCCTGGCGGGCGTCGGCATGAGCGACTTCGACCATCAGGGCGGTATCCAGACCGACCTGTTCTGCGAAATCGACGACCGCGGAGCCCAATCCAGCGACCGTCGCGACCTCTCGGTCGCCATCGACGCCGTCCGAGACAAGTTCGGCGACACCGCCCTATCCTTCGGCCGCCAATCCCGCTTCAACGATTAACCGCCTTTGGACAAAAAGAAAGCCGGGCAGGTGCGGAAAACCGCACCTGCCCGGCGATATGCGTGAGGGTAGCTAAACTCCGTCTCAAATGAGCTACTAGAGGAGGTTGAGGGGGAGCTGGGGGGCGTCTCCCCAGAGTTTCTCGAGGCGGTAGAAGTCGCGCGCCTCGGGAGTGAAGACGTGGACGACAACCGAACCATAGTCCATGAGCATCCAGGTCTTCTGCTCGCGACCCTCGATGGAGAACGGGTGCTCGCCGCAAGCCTCGGCGACCTTCTCCTCGATCTCATCGACGATAGAATCGACCTGGCGGTTGTTGGTACCGGTGGCAAGCACAAAGTAGTCGCATACGTCGGAAAGCTCGGTCAGGTCGAGCACCTGAACGTCCTCGCCCTTCTTGTCGTAGGCGGCCTGCGCGGCGGCGCGGGCGACATCCTCGGCGGCGACACCGCTCGCGGACAGCGAGGCGGCAGTGCGGTCGGACGTGGCGACGAAGCTCTTGTGCTCCACACCTTCAAGAATCTGCTCGTCGGTCATGGTCTCGTCGGCCATGGAATACCTCTTTCTAGACAGCCCGAGCTAGCGCAGCTGGGCGTAATGGTTGTAAATCGTAATAGCTGTGGGATAAAGATAGCGCCCGGACTGGATCACATAGACCAAACCCTGCGCAAAACAGGAGAAGAACAACTCATCGAGCGTCGACTCCCCCACCATCTTGCGCAGCGCATGCGCATAGTCGCCGTGGCGGTTGGGCTCGATGGCATCGGCCACAAAGACCACCATATCGAGCGGCGTCATGTCGCAGGCACCCACGGTGTGACGGTCGACAGCCTGGAAAACGGCCGGCGACAGCTCGGGAAAAAGCTGCGGAAGCTCATAGGCGGCAACAGGGCCATGCAAAAGCGGCGTCGCGGCGGAAGGAGAGCCGGCAATCTTAATGCCGTAATGCAGAGCGCGCGTGACCAGCTCGTCGTCGGAGAGCACTTTGTCCCAGTCATGGATCAGGCCGGCGGCAGCGGCATCAAAGCGGTCAACGCCGTAGACCTCGGCCAGATGAAGTGCGGTCTCGGCAACACTCAGCGAATGCACATAGCGCTTGCGCTTATCCTTCATGCGAACATCGAGCAGCTCTTGAATGCGCTTGAGCAGCGCGCGCTCATCGCCCTCAAACTGATCCTCTACCGACAACGTAGACCCCCATCACTCAAAATCTTCTTGGCCCAAATCGGCATATAGCCTGCGTTTGCGAATGTAGCCGAGCACGGACTCGCTCGTAAGATAGCGCACGCTCATACCGCGAGCAACTCGCTTACGAATGTTCGTCGAGCTGATCGCCAGCGCCGGAATCTGAATATAGCGCACGTCGAACGGCAGCCCCGACTCTTTGATTCGGGCACGCGCCGTATCGATATCAAAGCCCGGTCGTGTCGCCGCAATAAAGGTAGCAAGCTCAGCGATTCGTTCGGCATCATGCCAGGTAACAATATCGATAATCGCGTCGGCGCCCGTAATAAAGTAGAGCTTTACCTGCGGCGGGTAAAAGTCGCGAAGGGCATGAAGCGTATCGGCCGTATAGGTTACGCCCGGGCGGTCGATCTCGAACCGGCTCGCCAAAAAGGCCGGGTTCGCAGCGGTGGCGAGGACCGTCATGGCATAACGGTCCTCAGCAGGCGTCACCGGCTTGTCAAGCTTAAAGGCAGGAGAGCCCGCCGGCATAAAGAGCACAGCGTCCAAGTCGAGCGACTCGCGCGCCTGCTCGGCGGTCACCAGGTGCCCGTAATGGATGGGATCAAAGGTGCCACCCATAATACCGAGCCTAAACTCCTGCCCGTCCTCTAGAGGAAGCTCGGGCAAACCGATTCCACCGCGCAGCGACATGGCTTACTCGCCCTCCGGTGTCTCGGTATCGTCCGCGGCATCCGCCGCATCGACAACCTCGACGCCCTCATCCGCAGCATCGGTCACGTCAATGGCCTCAACGGCAACGTCCTCGCCAGCATCCTCGAGCTCCTCGTACTCCGAGAAGTCCTCAGCGCCCTCAAAGTCAAAGGCGCGCTGGCAAATGCGAACCTCGTCGCCCGCACGGCAACCGGCCTTCTCGAGCGCATCGTCAACACCCATACGCGCAAACTTATGCTGCAGGTAAATGACGGCTTCCTCGTTATCCCAGTCGGTCTGGATGACCATGCGCTCGATGGCACGACCGACCACGCGGAAGGCACCGGGCTCTTCCTGGACAATGCGGAAACGCTTCTCGCGCTGCAGGCGGCGGCGCTCCCATTCATCGTCGCGCAGAACGACCGGCTCATCGGAGACAGCCAACTCGGCGCGCAGCTTAGCCACCTGCTCGCCCACGGCAAGCATCAGCGTGTTGAGGCCGGCGCCCGTCACGGCAGACACGGCAAAGAACATATGTCCATCGTCGAGCGCTGCGCGCTTGAGGTCGGCAATCTTATCGGCCGTGCCCGGCGCGTCGCACTTGTTGGCAACAACGATCTGCGGACGCTCCGAAAGCTCGGCGCCATACTGCTCGAGCTCGCGGTTGATGATGCGATAGTCCTCGACCGGATCGCGATCCTCAAAACCACCCGTCATGTCGACGACATGCATGATTAGGGCCGTACGCTCAATGTGGCGCAGGAACTGGTGACCCAGGCCCTTGCCCTCGCTCGCGCCCTCGATAAGACCGGGGACGTCGGCAACGACGTAAGAATATTCGCCGGCACGCACCATGCCCAGATTGGGCACGAGCGTGGTAAACGGGTAGTCGGCGATCTTGGGACGGGCAGCGCTCATACGCGCGATGAGCGAGGACTTACCCACCGAGGGAAAGCCCACGAGCGCGGCATCGGCCATAAGCTTCATCTCGAGCTCGATCCAGTGCTCCTCGGCCGGCTCGCCGAGCTGGGCAAACGCGGGCGCGCGACGCACCGACGTCACAAAGTGCGTATTGCCGAGACCACCGGCACCACCGGGGGCCACGACAACGCGCTCGCCATCGTGCACCAGGTCGGCAATCTCGAACATCGGGGTCTGCGTCTCGGGGTCGAGCTCGCGCACCACGGTACCCATAGGGACCTTGAGAATCAGGTCCTCGCCGCTCTTACCGTTACGACGTGCACCCTGTCCGTGCGTGCCGCGCTCAGCACGAAAGTGATGCTTAAAGCGGTAATCGATCAGCGAGGACAGCTGAGCGTCGGCCTGGATGACGACATTGCCGCCACGACCGCCGTCGCCGCCATCGGGGCCGCCCTTGGGAACAAATGCCTCGCGCCTAAACGACATGCATCCGGCTCCGCCGTCGCCGCCGCAAACGTTAATGCGGCTGATATCGGTGAACTGTGACAACAGAATC
>DBFAZJ010000187.1:0-9434 GCA_048244295.1 Collinsella sp. | reverse complement strand
TCGATCACAGCCTTGGTCAGCAGGTACATAAACAGCAGGAAGATGAACACCGCAAGCCCAACCATCATTCCGATCATTTTGCTCATCATGCCGATGAACTGGTCACCCACGGCGCGCATGTCGTCGGGCGTGGTGTCGCCGGCAAAGTAACGGGCATCGAGGTCGAGCTTCTCGTCGCTCACATAGCCGTTAAAGTAGGCGGCATCGTTGCCGAACAGCTCGTTAAAGTCGTCGATGCTCATATAGACATTCATATCCGACTTAGAGCCCCAGGCACAGTCCTTGCCAACGTACCCAAAGGAATAATTCTTGCCCTCGTACTTGTCGCGAAGCTTAACCTTCTGGCCCTCGCTCCAGCCAAACTTGTCGAGCAAGCCGCCGCCAAAGACGACGTGTCCGTCGCCGACATCCAGCCCTTTCCAGTAGCGCGAATCGGGCGAGATGCCGTAGATGGAAATCGTCTCCTCGCCATTCCCGTCGCCGCGGTCGTATTGCAGCTGGTAGACGGCGTATTTCTCGGCCTGTGCGATTGCGCCCGTACCGTTGTCGGTCGTATTGACCGGGTGGATATCGTCGTTGTCAGTGTCGATCTTAGAGGCCTTGTCGATCAGGTCGATAGCCTCATCGTGGTCGCAGCCGAGAGCATCGGCAAGGTCATCGAGGCGCGCATAAAGCGCATCCTTCTTGTCCTGGACCTTGGCGAGCGCGTCCTGCGCCGCGGCCAGGCTCTCGGCAGACGGGGATGCGGTCGCGGCATCGGCTGCCGCCTGCGCCGCATCGGCCGCGTCGTCGAGCTCGTCATCGGCATCTTGGGCGGCAGAAAGCAGCGCGCCGTCAACCGACTGCAAGCACTCGAGTGCCGACCACTGCTCGCGCTCCTCGGCAGTGCCCTCGAGCTCCAGCGGAGCCTTGAGCGTGTACTGGTGCTCGGCGACCAGGCTCGTCTCCAGGTTGTCCGCGTAGTGCGTCATCGTGGGCAGAATCGCCAGGCCAAAGAGCAGCAGCAGCGAGGCAAACGCAATGCCCACGAAGAGCGTGGCGAAGTTGCCCAGGTTGCGCAGGAAGATACGCAGGCGGAAGCGCGAGACAAAGCCTATGCGCTCCGGCAGCTGCAGGCCGCGCTTGGTGCCAGACTTGCCGCTCGCCTCGTGGCGAAGGAACTGCAACGGCGTTTTGCCCATCTTGCGAAGCAGACCCACCGGCGTGATGAGGATGAGCGCAGCGGCGGGAACCACGGCGCACTTCACAAAGATCTCCCAGCTCCAGTACACCTGGAAGGGCGGCAGGCTGTACGAGCCGTAATAGAGGCTGCGCATGGGCTCGGTAAAGAACACGACGCCGAGCGCAGTGCCCAAAAGCGCCGCGATCACGCCCACGGTGGCGGGAAGTGCCAGGTAGTGCAGCACGATCTCGCGTCGACGATAGCCGCTGGCGAGCAGCGTGCCGATGATGGCGCTCTCCTCCTCGATGGTGGCGTCGGTAAGGACCACAAAGACAAACGCCATGATCACGATGATGATGTCGAGCAACGTCGTCCACATCGTGGAGTCGCCGTCTACGTCGTCGCGCGCGTAGCCAATGCCCTGGTTGGAATCGGCGTCGATGAGGTCATCCACGCGCGCATCGGCATCGGTCAGCGCCTCGACCATATCCTGCTCCGCATCGATGCGATCCGCGGTGGGGAGGTCGCGATCGGTAAAGGTAAAGGAGTACGTGTAGGCAGGCGCGCCGCCAGCATCCTCGAGCGCGGCAAAGCCGGCGTCGGTGACCTCGGCCACGCCATAGGTGATGGTGTTCACCGTAAAGTCCGAATTGTTGAGGAACAGCGCCTGGCTATCGGGCTGGGTTATGATGCCGCAGATGGTGTAGGTGCGACCCTCGAGCTCGACTTTATCGCCCACGGACAGGTTGTTATTGGTGGCAAAGACACGGTCGATGGCCACCTCATCGTCCGCCTTGGGTTCCTTGCCCTCACAGTAGGACGCAATGTCCACCTTAGCGCGGTGTGCATAGGTGCGCAGCGTGCGCTTGGTGCCATCGTCGCCGGCGGTCTTTTTGATGATGGCGTCGATGGAGAAATTCTTGTAGAGCGTGACGCCGCTGACGTCGCCGGCTGCATCCTCGGCGGCCTTGAGTTGATCGTCGGTAGCCTCGAAGGAGGTGGTCACGCGGCCGTCCTCAATCGTGTACGCATCGCGCATGTCGTCGATAAGGCAGCCGATGGAATGCGCTGCGAGCAAAAAGCCCGAGGTGAGGGCGATGCTTCCGCACATAAGAAGAAAGATGCCCAGGTACTTGCCGATATTGCGGCGCAGCTCGCGCGGGAGACGTTTTGCGAGAGGTGTCATGGCGCCGCCTACCAATCGAGCTCGGCGGCCGCGACGGGCGACTCGTTGAGCTCATCCTCGACGATGCGTCCGTCGCGCAGGCGCAGCACGCGATTGGCCATGCGCGCGATGGCGGCATTATGGGTGACAATGATGATGGTGCAGCCGTACTCGTGATTGACATCCTCCATGAGCTGCAAGATTTCCTTGGACGTCTTATAGTCGAGCGCACCGGTGGGCTCGTCGCACAGCAGCAGGCCCGGGTTTTTGACGAGCGCACGGCCGATGGCACAGCGCTGCTGCTGGCCGCCCGAGACCTGGCGCGGGAACTTGTTGCGGTGCTCGTAGAGGCCCAGCGAACGCAGCAGGTCGTCAATGTTGAGCGGGTTTTTGGACAGGTGCGCCGTGACCTCGATGTTTTCCTTGATGGTGAGATCGGGCACCAGGTTGTAGAACTGGAAGACAAAGCCCAGCTCGCGGCGTCGGTATTCACCCAGGTCGGTAGGCTTGAGCACCGTGAGGTCACAGCCGTCCACCATGATGGAACCGCCGTCGGCATCCTCCAGGCCGCCGATCAGGTTGAGAAAGGTCGACTTACCCGAGCCCGAGGGCCCCAGCATGACGCAGATCTCGCCGCGGTTGATGGACGTGTCGATGCCATCGAGTACCGTCAAGCGCGCATCACCGTCGCCGTAGTGTTTCTTGAGCCCTTTGACCTGGACATAGGCTTCCTGCGTTGCCATGGTATCCCCCATTGTTAGCCTCGTACTACTTTATAAGCGTAATAGTAAACCTTGGCGAACTATTTTGGAGCGTGGCCTAGGATTTATTTCAGACTAGGCGCGGGATTTGGCGCGTGAGAGGGCCAGGCCTACGGCGGCAATGGCGGCGGCGAAGAGCACGGTGACGCCCAGGTCGCAGGCGATGTCGCCCAACACGGTGGACGTCAGATCCGAAGCGAGCGCTTTGCCAATCGCATCGTTCACCCAATACGTCGGCACAAAGTGCGCCACCGTCTGCACGGCCGAGCCCATCAGCGACAGCGGCATCCAAGCGCCGCCCAAAAACGTCATGAGCATGCCGAGCAGGTTGCCCACACCGTTAAGCAGCTCCTCGCGCGCACCCAGGCTCGACAGCGCAAAGCCAACGGCCAGAGGCGTGCACGCCAGGGCAAACGTCGCCGCCAGCGCCAGGCACACACGACCCACGCCGACCTCGGCAACCGCGCCGGCAAAGCCCACGACGCCCATCATGCTCGACACAAACCAGATGCAGACGGTGAGCACAGCGGCAGCCGCGAACACGGCAAGCGAGCGCTGGCGCTCGGAGACCGGGCCGGCATCCATACGACGCACGCGCTCGGGCTCGTTCATGCCCGAGAACACCAACCCCACCGATACGATGACCGACGAGATAATCGCGTACGCGCCAAAGTTGAAATACGACCCGAGCGTGGCGGCGGCCGTCGAGTCGACCTTGACCTGCTCGATCTCGACCTCGGCACGCTCGGCGGCCGCATGTTCGGCAGCCTTGGCGACGCTGCCGTTAGAGGCGGCAGGCTCTAGGGCCGCCGCAGCGCCCGCGAGCGAGATCCAGCGCGAGGCCTCGGCAGACGAAAGCGCCGCCGCCATGGTGCCGGCACCGTAGGTCACATCGAGCTTGGGCAGGGACTCCCCCACGCGGGCGGCTGCAACAAGGTCGCCCTCAAACCCCTCCGGGATAAAGAACACGCAGTCGGCGCTGCCCTTGGCGCTATTGCTCTTGGAGAGCGCGTCCGCAAGATCGTACGTATCGTCGCCGACGCCCGTGACCAGCTCAAAACGCGACCCCAGATGCTTGGTAAGCGCACGCGAAAGGTCGCTATTGTCGCGGTCGACCACAATCACGTTGGTGTCGTAGGGCTTGTACTCGGTAAGCTGCGACGAGTTCCAGCTCACCGAGGCCGCGATGAATACGCCCATGAGCGAGATGAACACCGTATAGATGAGCAGGTAGAACGGGTGCGCGAGCGCCATGCGAAGCGCGGTCTTAAAGGTGCTCATAGCGGCTCCTTCCAAAGATCAGCGTAGCGGCGGCGACAAACACCAGGGCCATCAGGACCAGCGCGCCGGCGCGAACGGCAAACGGCCCCAGGTCCTCAAAGAAATACAGGCGGTTGAACATGTCGCAGATGAGCTTGACAGGGTTGAACCAGCACTCGGCCGGGCAGGCGCGGGCGACGTCGTCGGCAAGCGCCATCGCCGGCTCGCCGTAGAGGCCGGCAAACAGGGCGCACGTGGTGGCGAAGCCCGTGAGGATGCCCGACTTGGACGCCTTGCCTCCCTTAACGGGAAGCGTGCCCACAAAGAGCCCCAAGCCCGTGGCGGCAAGCGCGGAAGCGGCGCCGCCCACCAAACACAGTCCCTCGCGCCCGCCAAAGTCGACGCCCACGACCAGGCGCACGTAGCCGATCGTGATCGTCATCGAGGCGAAGGAGACCAGCCACGAGCCGACAAAAATGCCGGCCAGCGACGCCGTCTTGGAAAGGCCGCCCACGCAGCGGCGTGCGCCAAGGCCGGACAGATTGGGTTGCAAATCGACGACGCTCAAGGCGGCAAACTCGGCAGACATCATCGCGACCAGGCCAAAAAGCGCGTAATAGTAGATGACCGTGCCATCGGGCGTGGTGCGTGTCAGGCTTACGCGGCGGGTGCCGCCCTCGAGCGACAGGGCGCGCGCAACCGCCTCGGAGTCGGCGAGCGCCGCCGGGTTGTCCTGGGCAATCTGGGACATGAGCTCGGCATTTTGCGTATACGAGCTCGCCACCGTCTCAAGGATGCTGCGGTCGGTGAGCACCGACGACGCACGAGAGCTGTCATAGCTCGAAAGCAACGTGAGTTTGGGCGTGCCCGCATCGTCGACCGTATAGATGCCCGCGACCTCGCCGGCCTTGAGCGCACGGTTCGCATCGGCTGCGTCGTCGCACTCGTGGATCTCGAGCAGTTGGTCGTCGCCTTCCTTGGCAAGCGACGTCGCCACGTCCTTAAAGGTCGAAGCGTCCCAGGCCTCGTCCGTCACGATGGCAACCGGCACCGGATCGATCTTGCCGTCGGAGCTGAGATTCGCAAACATAAACATGAACATCGTGGAAAGCGCGATGGGAAAGAGAGCGCCCCAAACCCACGTGCTCGGCCGGCGCAGCAGCGTCTTGACCGTAATGATAATGGTGTTGAACATGGCTGCCCCCTAGTCGCGCAGCTCGCGGCCGGTGATCTCGAGGAACACGTCGTTGAGGGTCGGCGGCTCGCTCCACACGCGGCCGAGCGCCACGTCGGCAGCGCGCAGCGTGTCGAGGATGTCGACCAGGTTGTGCGGGCTCGCCTCGCAGGTGCAGACGAGCTCGCCGCCGGACAGCTCAACCGAAAGCACGTGCTCGAGGGCGCGCAGGCGCTCGACCGTGGCGGGCTCGACGGCGCCGACCTCGACGGTCACGCGCTCACCCATCTGAATCATGCGCTTGAGCTCGTCGTTGGTGCCCTGCGCCAACACGCGCCCGCCGTCCATGATCATGATGCGGCTGCAGATCTGCTCGACTTCCTCCATGTAATGGCTGGTATACACTACCGTGGCGCCCTCGTCGCGCAGGCGGCAGATGCCCTCCAGGATGGCGTTGCGGCTCTGCGGGTCGACCGCCACCGTGGGCTCGTCAAAGAAGATGAGCTCGGGCTTGTGCGCGATGCCGCAGGCAATGTTGAGGCGTCGCGCCAGGCCGCCCGAGAGCTTGCCTGGGCGGAACTTGGCAAAGTCGCCCAGCCCGACAAAGTCGATCGCCTCGTCCACCAGCGCGCGACGGCGCTTGCGGTCGCTAACGTAAAGGCTGCAGAAATAGTCGATGTTCTCGCGCACGGTGAGTTCGTCGAACACCGCAACTTGCTGCGGGACCACGCCGATGCGACGCTTGAGGTCGTAGCGGGCGGGCGTCATGGGCTCGCCGAACAGCTCGATGGTGCCTTTGTCGTAGGCGAGCAGCTGCAGGATGCAGTTGATGGACGTGGTTTTGCCCGAGCCGTTGGGGCCGAGCAGGCCAAAGATCTCGCCGGGGGCGATGCTCAGGTTAAAGTGGTCGAGCGCGATAAGATCGTCGTAGCGCTTGACGAGATTTTCGACGTGGACGATGTCTGTCATGAGGCGGCCCTTCTGTTGATTGCGGCCCGGTACGATTGCATCATCGCAGGAGCGGCCGGCGCGCACCAGTGAGCTTTGTCACGAGTGCGGAGGCTCGGTCGCGTTGCCCGCCGACGCGACCGCTTTGCCGCGCGGGAGGAATGTCACGGTTGCGCAGGCGGCCCCTCCACCATGCGCGGCTTCGCGTACAATACCCGTATGAACAGGCTTTTCGACAAATCGATCGTGCTGGCGTGCTGTATTGCGGCCGCCATGGGCCTTGCTGTGGACGCTCGCTTGGTCGCGGCGTTTTGCCTTGGCGTTATTGCCACCTCGCTGGCCGAGGTCGCACAGGGAAACCGCGCCCGCCGTGCGAGCGAGACCGCGAGCTACGTTTACATCATCGCGGCAGTTTTCGTACCGCCGTTTGTGCCGCTTGCGCCTCTCGCCTTCTATGACATCGCGCGGCGCGTGCGCCGTGAGCACGCCTGGGTCGCGCTGGGCATTGGCTCCGTCTTTGCCTTTGCGCTCATCGCGGACCTTCGCACCGACGCGCTTACCGCCCGAACGCTCCTGCTGACCGCCATCCTTTCGGTTGCCGCCACCTTGCTATCGCTACGTACCGCCCAGTTGGAACACGAGCAACAGCGCATGCGCCGTACCCGCGACGAGCTGCAGGAACGAGCCCTCGCACTCGAGGCGCGCAACCGCGATCTTGCCGACCGCCAGGACTATGAGGTCGAACTTGCGACCCTGGCCGAGCGCGCCCGCATCGCGCGCGAAATTCACGACAACGTCGGCCACCAGCTCACGCGTGCTTCGTTGCAGACCGAGGCCCTGCGCGTGGTCCACGCCAACAAACCCGGTGTCGCCGCCGATTTCGCCGACGTCAAACGCACGGTTGACGAGGCGCTCCAGCTTGTGCGCACCAGCGTCCACGCGCTCAACGACAACGCCGTCGACCTTTCCGTGCAGCTCGAACGCATTGTTGAAGGCGCGCGCTCGGACGGCGGCCCGCAGATTGAGCTTGAAGTTTTGGCCGAGCATGCGCCCGCAAATGTCGCCAACTGCTTTGCGGCGGTCCTGCGCGAGGCGCTCTCCAACACCATGCGCCACGCCCATGCCAAAACCATTACCGTGCGGTGCATGGAGCATCCGTCGTTTTACCAGCTCATCGTTACCGACGATGGCGCGGGCGGGGTCCAAGCAAGCGGCTGCGGCGCCGCAGAGGGCATGGGGTTGAGCTCCATGCGCGAGCGCGTCGAGGCGCTTGGCGGCACCTTCACCGCCGGCCCGCGCGCCGGCGTCGGCGGCTGGCGTGTGTTTGCCACCGTTCCCAAACAGCAAGGAGATGAGGGCCGATGAGGCTCATCGTTGTCGACGACGACCGCTTGGTGGTCGATTCGCTCAAGATTATCCTGGGCGCCCAGCCGCAGATCGAGGTGGTGGGCACCGGCGCCAACGGCAACGATGCGGTGGCGCTCTACGCCGAGCACGCACCCGATATCGCACTGCTCGACATCCAGATGCCGGGACGCGACGGCCTATCGGCGGCACGCGAGATCCTCGGGCGCGACCCTGCGGCGCGCGTGGTGTTTCTGACGACATTCTCGGATGACGAGTACATTGTGTCGGCGCTCAAGCTGGGTGCCCGCGGCTATCTGATCAAAACCGATGTCGCCGCCATTCCGCCGGCGTTGGCGCAGGTCATGGCTGGCAAGCGTGTGCTCGAGGGCAAGGCGATCGAGGATATCAACTTTGATGGGGCGGGCGTCGAGGCCGGCACGGCCCGCCGGCCCGCGGCCTTTGTCAGCCTGACCGACCGCGAGTTCGAAGTCGCCGAGCTCATCGCCCGCGGCCTCGACAACAAGGAAATTGCCGCCACCGCCTACATGGGCGAAGGCACCGTACGCAACCACATCAGCTCGATCCTTGCCAAAATGGGCCTGCGCAACCGCACGCAGATCGCCATTGCGTACCTGCGAGGGTAATTACCCAACGGCCGACCGCCCCGGCATAGCAAAATGGCTGCTGCCGATTTAATGCCATTTCAAAACTATGCCGGTTTACGGGGCCAGACTCAGGACCCCCATCCATACCCGCGTTTTCTGCAAAATGACGGCTCGTCTACCTGCGGTTTTATTTTCACGCTTTTCGGTATGGTTGGGGATTCGGAATCCGGCCCCGTAAACCGGCATAGTTTTGTCCGAGCAACCCTGTACGAGCGCCTCCGCAAGCCTTGCGGGACCAAAATGATCCGTTTTCCTCCATCCCCAAGGGATCAGCCGGAACCGCTTGCCACGAAATCGGCCCATCTACTACGTTTGACTCGATACCCCTGACCATGCCTTCGTTTTGAACAAAACCGCAGGCGTTCTACCTGCGGTTTTGTTTTCGCGTTTTTTGGCATGGTTGGGGGTAAGGGGCTAAACGTAGTAAATGGGCCGGTTTCGTGGCGAACCCTTCTCGCATACGCACAAAAGCGCCGCCACGGAGAAGGGAGATGTCTCCGTGGCGGCTGGGGGTGGGGGTGGGGGCTATGTTCTGGCTCCCCGCCGGCCGCCCGGGGCCTTTTGGCCCCGGGCGCTGCCAGCGTGCCTAGCGCTTACGGATACCCCAGACCAGGGCTCCAACGCCGGCCATGGCGATGACGAATGCCATGAGCAGTGCGGCTGCCTGCTGGTCACCCGTGGTGGGCAGGAAACCCTTGACCGTCTTGACGATGTTCGTCACGGTCTTGGGCGTGCCGGGATCGGGCGTCGGCACGGGCGTCTCGGGCTTCTTGTACGTGTTGTTGAACACGATACCCTCGACGCTCTTGTCGCCCTTGGTAAAGGCGACGTTCGCCTTGAGGTTGCCCTCGCCGTCGTCGACCACGTTGACGGTCGCGGTAAAGACGGACTTGTCGTAGGTCATACCGGCCTCGTCGCCCTTGACCTCGCTGATGGTGTAGACGTACGTACC
>DBFAZJ010000186.1:0-2251 GCA_048244295.1 Collinsella sp. | reverse complement strand
GTCCTCGTTTCTGGTCGGGGTGCGCGTGAGTCGTTACGCGGCGGTTACGGACAGGGCGTGGAACTTCTCGCCGGCGCCCTCGACAGCGGCGGCGAGCTGCTCGGCGGTCACGGTGTCGGCGCACTCCACCTGGACGGTCTGAGTCTCGTGGTCGGCGTCGGCGTCGGTTACGCCCGCAACGTTGAGCAGCGCGGTCTCGACGGTGGCGTCGCAGTGGCCGCACATAAGGCCGGAAGTCTTAATTGTGAAACGCATGGGTATTCCTCTCTGTTGTGTCGGCTTTCCCAGGCACCCGACCTTGACCTTCAAACCGTCGCTCGCGTACCAAAGTACGCATCGCTCCTCTTTCAGGTCAATCTTGGGCACCTGGAAAACCCGTTCTAAATGGACTTAATGGTGAGCCTATTTTGCCACTTTAGGCTTAAAGGATTTTAGGCGCAGGGCATTGCTTACGACGCAGACACTTGACAGGCTCATGGCCGCGGCGCCGAACATCGGCGAGAGCTGCCATCCGGTGAGCGGGAAGAACACGCCCGCGGCGAGCGGAATGCCGATGCCGTTGTAGAACAGCGCCCAGAACAGGTCCTGCTTGATGTTGCGAATCGTGGCGCGCGACAGCTCGATGGCGCGTGCGACGTCCATGAGGTCGCTGCGCATGAGTACCACGTCGGCGCCCTCCTTGGCGATGTCGGCGCCGGTGCCGATAGCAAGGCCCACGTCGGCGCGCGCCAGGGCGGGGGAGTCGTTGATGCCGTCGCCCACCATGGCGACCTTGCTGCCTGCATCCTGCAGCTCGCGCACGTGGCGCTCCTTGTCGGCGGGTAGCACGTCCGCGATGGCTTGCTCGCGGCTCAGCCCCACGCGGCGGGCGATGGCCTCGGCTGTCACACGGTTGTCGCCGGTGAGCATGCGCACGTCGACGCCGAGCTTGCGGAGCGCGGCGATGGCCTCGGCGCTCGTCTCTTTGACCTCGTCAGCCACGGCGATGGTACCGACGAGCTCGCCGTTCTTGGCAAAGAACAGCGGCGTCTTGCCTTCGGCGGCAAATTGCTCGGCAAGACCCGCGGGCACGGTAACGCCCAACTCGTCCATCAGGCGTACGTTGCCGGCTGCAATGGTGTTTTGCCCCTCGCGCGCCGTCACGCCACGACCGGGCACGGCGGCAAAGTCCTCGACCATGCGCGCGACAATTCCGCGCGCCTCGCACTCGGCCAAAATCGCCTCGGCCAGCGGGTGCTCGCTTGAGCGCTCCAGCGCAGCGGCCAGCTTGAGCAGCGCCTTTTCGCTCATGGCGGGCGAGCCGTCGGCGCGCGTAGCCACCACGATATCGGTCACGGCAGGCTTGCCGCGGGTGACCGTGCCCGTCTTATCGAGCACCACGGTGCCCACGCTGCGCAGGCTCTCCAGCGCCTCGGCGCTCTTGAACAGAATGCCCATCTCGGCGCCCTTGCCGGTGCCTACCATAATGGCGACGGGCGTGGCCAGGCCGAGCGCGCACGGACAACTGATCACCAGCACGGCCACGGCAGAAGTGAGTGCCTCGTTCACGCTGCCGGTCAGTGCCATCCACACCACGAAGGTCACGGCCGAGATCGCGAACACTACGGGCACGAATACGCCGGCGACCTTGTCGGCCATGCGGGCGATGGGCGCCTTGGTGGCGTTGGCGTCCTCGACGAGCTTGATAATCTTGGCGAGCGATGTCTCGGCGCCCACACGCGTGGCACGGAAGGTAAACGAACCGGTGCGGTTGACGGTGGCGGCGTTGACGGTGTCGCCGGCGGTCTTTTCCACGGGGATGGACTCGCCGGTGAGCGCGCTCTCGTCCACGGCCGAGCTGCCTTCGAGCACCACGCCATCGACGGGGATGGACTCGCCGGGGCGCACGCGCAGGACCTGGCCGGGAAGGATGCTGTCGACGTCGACGGTGGTCCCGCTGCCGTCCTCTGCCACGATGATCGCGGTCTTGGGCGCTAGGTCGATGAGCGCCTCGATGGCGCCGCCGGTTTTGGACTTGCTGCGCGTCTCAAGGTATTTGCCCACGGTGACGAGCGACAGGATCGTGCCCGCGCTCTCAAAATACAGATTGTCCATGCCTGTCATCATGGCTTCGTGGACCTGACCCGCGGCTAATTGGTCGGCCATGATGAACATGGCGTAGAGCGACCAGGCGATGGAAGCGGTGGCGCCCACGGCAATAAGGGCGTCCATGGTGGGCGCGCCGTGCGCGAGCGATTTAAACCCGTTGATA
>DBFAZJ010000185.1:0-3762 GCA_048244295.1 Collinsella sp. | reverse complement strand
CCTCTTTGTTGCCGGCGGCAGTACGCAGGAGCGCACACAGGCCAAGGCCCGTGCGATCGCCGAGCGCTTCCGCGCGCTTGCCGATGCCGGCCAGCCCCAGGGCGGCATGG
This sequence comes from Collinsella sp., assembly GCA_048244295.1. Taxonomy (GTDB): domain Bacteria; phylum Actinomycetota; class Coriobacteriia; order Coriobacteriales; family Coriobacteriaceae; genus Collinsella. The sequence goes on along the minus strand of DBFAZJ010000185.1, from coordinate 3,652 downwards.
TGCTGCTGCTGGGCCGCATGACCAACGCCGATGTCTACGCCCAGGCCTTCCGCGACCAGGGGCTCGACTGCGTCATCGCGGGCGGCTCGGTCTTTGCCCAGGCCGCCGAGGTGCAGACGGTGCGCGCCCTGGTCTGTGCGCTCGCCAATCCGGCCGATACGGCGCAGGGCCTTATGCCGCTGCTCGCCTCGCCGATGTTTGCGCTCGGCGCCCAGGAGTTCCTGGCGCTGGCGACCAGGCTCGATAGCGAGACGGGGGAGACCTCGCGCCGGAATATCGACGCGGGCATCATGAGTGATTTCGACGTGCCAGGTTTGCAAGACTTACCGCTCGTGACGCGCGCCCGCGAGGTGCTGCGGTATGCGCTTCGTCGCGTGGGCCGCGATTCGTTCGCCGCCATCGCGCGCGACGCGGTCAATGCCTCCGGCTGGTTTGTGCGTCTGGCACAGCGTGGTCCCGAGGGCAAGGCCATTGCCGCCAACGTGCTCAAGGCGCTCGATGCCGTGGCCGAGGCGGAGGCCGAGTTCGGCAACTCGCCGCGTTCCATCGCGCTGGCCTTCGACCGCTTCTTGGCGGGCAAGGAAGCCCCGGGTGCCCTCAACGAGGAGGGTGACGGCGCGGTGCGCATCATGACGGTTCACGCCTCCAAGGGTCTGGAATATCCGGTCGTGGCGGTCGCCGAGTGCTTTGGCGTGCGTAAGTCCTCGGGTGCGGCACAGATGGGTCGCGTCGAGGGCGGAGCGCAGGTCGTGGCACTGCCGGCACGCTTCGACGGCGTTAAGCTCGCCGACGGAACCTTTGTGAAGGGCGACGACGTCAAAAAGCAGTTTGAGCATGCGTTTAAGGGTAAGGGCGCGTCGCTATGGTTGCCGCCGGAGCTCATGGAGGATGTCTGCGCGACGGGTTCTCCCGCCGAGGCATTCGTTCGCCTGCGCAACGACGACCTGCAGCTTTCGCTCGAGGAGCGGGCTCGTTTGCTCTATGTCGCCATGACGCGTGCGCGCGAGCTGGTAATCCTGGCGATGGATGCCGGCGTGAGCCGTGGCAAGGTGACGGCGCCGACCTTCGACGTCGAGACCGATCTGACCTACGACGTGCTGCGCCGTATTTTGCCGACCGACGCTCTGGACATGCCGCAGCTCGATGCTGACCGTCTGGTGTTCGACAACTCCCAGACGGGCGACTACGAGCTCATTTCGCTCGCGGGCTTTACCTTTGGCGAGCAGGCGTTTGAGGCCAACGCTTCGCTGGATGCCGAGGGCGGGCTTGTTCGCGGTGATGCGGAGGCGGAGGGTGCCGATGCCGCCGCCGATCGCCCGGTCGCGCCCGGCCCCGCCGACCCGTCGCCCGATGCGTTAGAGCTGGTGTATCCCCGGGCGGCGGGCGTGCGCATGGGTATCTGTCCGTATCCGGCGCGTGATTCGTACAGCTACTCGTCAATTGCCGCGGCGCTGCATGCCGAGTCCGAGGACCGTGCCGCCGAGGCGCGCGTGCCCATGGACGAGGCCGGCGATGATGCGGAGTCGGATGGTTCCGAGATGACGGATGCAGACGTGGCCGCCGTTGAGCCTACCGGCAATCCCATGGCGCTGGGCTCGGCCTTCCACGCTGCCTGCCAGTGGCTGATCGAGATGGGTGCCGATGCGCTGCCTGCCGCGCGTGCCGATGCGCTGGCGCGCCTGTGGCGCCTGACGCCGGAGCAGCGCGAACGCTTCGACGTTGCCCTGGACCGCTGGCTCAAGTCGGCTGTTCGTGCCGACCTGCTCGCGTGGCCATGCGTTCGCGCCGAGGTGCCGTTCTTTTCGCTGGGCTGTGAGGACGAGGACATCGCTCGCTACGGTGCATATGCCGAAGGCGCCATCGACGCTTTGGCGACGAACCCGGCGGATTCGTCACACGCGCTGGTCATCGACTACAAGACGGGCGGCACGCCGGATGAGACGCCGGAACAGCTGCAGGAGAAGCACGCCCTGCAGGCGCGCGTCTACGCTGATGTTCTGCGCAAGGCGGGCTTTGAGACCGTGACCGTCAAGTTCGTCCGCGTGGAACAGGCCGATCCGACCCTCTTCGTCGAACCCGCTGAGCCCCAAGTAGTCACCTACACTCTCTAGCCCTCAGATAACTTGCGGTGGAATACGGACTGTTTTGGCCAAAAAAGCCGCCAAACAGTCCGCATTTCACCGCAACGCATGGGAGAGCCTGGGGCGGTACAATGACTCGAACGGTTCAAACGAATAAGGAGCCATCATGCAGCTCACCAAAAAGCTTAAGGTGACGCCGGAGGAGCTTTTTGACGCTCTGGCGGGGTTCATCATGCAGGATATCGAGAACGCCACGGGCAAGCGTCCCAGCCGCAACAAGCTCAACGGCTATAAGTACGAGAAGCGCGCCCAGTCCGCAAAAGGCAAGGCCAAGGGCACGGCGATCAAGGTTAAGATCAAGCACTTTGACTACCCGTGCCTCTATGAGGTCCGTTTTCAGTATGCGGCGGGCATCAATACCATGCGCTATGAGGCTGCACCTGCTGGCGATGGTGCCTGCGAGCTCACCTATACCGAGGATTTTCAGGGTGTGGGTGGCAACACGTCTGGCACGCGCGGCAAGCTTGGCCTCTTCTTCTATGGGCGAAAGCTCAAGAGCCACGCCAACCAGACGATTGATCAAATCGTCAAATACATCGAGGGTGAGCGCCGCGTAAAGGCTAATCCCGCCTTCGCCGATGATACTGCCGAAAACGCTTCGGATGTATTCCATTGATACCCTGTGCAAAAGCTTTACCACTCTTCACATCAGCTGTGAACACTTCAGGCTTCGAGCCAGTAGCGAGCGGCCCGACAAAATTAGTTGATGGAAGTACCAAATGAATAAGAATGCCACTACGCAACTGCACATCTATTCCGCCTTTTTCGTTCTCGCGGGATTTGTTTTAAATCGGGGAGTGTTTCTACTTTTCCTTGCGGAGAAAGGAATGTCTGTCACGGAAATCGCGCTTTATCAAGCCCTGTTTAACATTGCAACGGTCGTCCTCGAGCTGCCAACAGGGCTGATAGGCGATTTCTTTGGAAAGAAGTTCTCGATTCAAGTGGGCGTGCTGCTGCTTTTCTTCCATACGGCTGGCATGCTGTTGCTCTCAGGCCCCTTTCTCGTCGCGCTTTCCCTTGTTGAGGCACTCGCCTACTCCCTTCAATCGGGATCCGAACAAGCACTTTTATATGAAATTGCCCGAAATGCCGGTCAAGGAGAGCGCTTCCTCACCATCAACGCTCGGCTGCTTGCCGCGCAATCAATCGCGACGGGAGTGGCAATCGTACTTGGATCATTCATTGCCCAAGTATCTTGGAGTGCCCTCTACGTATGCGTTTCCGTTTTCTATCTCCTGCAGCTTTTCCTTCTGTATCCCATTGAGAGAATGGAAACGACCCATTCCAAAAACTCTGGGGAGGAAAGGTTTGACGTAGCCAAGGTCTTCAGACGCGAAACCTGGTGCATTGGAGAATCCGCTTTTGCGGTGTTGCTTCTTCTAATCGGCACAAGCATGCTCGATGGATTCTATGGGAGTTATTACAACTTGAATCAGTTGGTATTCGACGCATTTGATGCTCCCGTCTCCATAATAGGAATCTTTTTCGGTGCATCCTATGCAGTAAATGCG